>JBEKQR010000016.1:0-22366 GCA_049519515.1 Candidatus Korobacteraceae bacterium | reverse complement strand
CTCCGGCAAACACCAGCGACGCGCGAGAGTCCTGCAATCAAGGAACTCATAGAACGGAGCAGTACCAGCGGGGGCGGCCGTGATCACCTGACTTATCATCCTCACTCCTATTCCTCGATCTTCGACTGTTGGTCGGTCGAAATGCGGGCCATACGAGCAGCTTGCTCAGTGTTCGTGGGACGCTTGCTATCAATCAGCCGAAAATCGATGATGGTGTAACTGCGTAATCTTCTGTCCTTCATACTTCCAAGATCGCATACAGACATGCGGGTTCCAAAGGCTCGATTCCAACATCTAGCAGGCCCTTCTTCGGGAGGTAGCCAGGACGTCGTCCCGTTATCGGGGTATTTCAGTTCACGCCGGTCGGTAAAGCTTGCGAGCGCCAATCGCCCTCAAGGAACTCGTGTGGGTGGCCGTGGCATCCTGGGAGAGTCCCACGGCAGTGGACAAGTCGATTCTTGACTAGGGGGTGTGTGCCGAAGCTGCCTCACAGCAACGAGCGCCAGCTACAATGGATTGCGCCCCAACATCCATTACAGAGTAGGCGCAGGAGCCCAACCATGAAGAAAGAACTGGCTCTTGGGAAGGTCTATCAGCTGCTCGAACCGGGCCCGGTGGTCCTGCTGACGACGGCGCGCAAAGGCCGCGCCAATGTCATGGCAATGTCCTGGCACATGATGGTGGAGTTCGAACCGCCACTGGTCGCCTGCCTGGTGAGCGGCAACAATTACAGCTTTGCCGCATTGCGGGCGACGAAGGAGTGCGTGATTGCGATCCCGACAGTGGCACTGGCGTCCAAGGTGGTGGCGGTTGGCAACTGCTCGGGCCAGGAGGTGGACAAGTTCGAGAAGTTCGGCCTGACGCCGGTGGCTGCCGAGCGTGTGGCGCCGCCGCTGGTGGCCGAGTGCTTCGCCAATCTCGAATGCAAGGTGGTAGACACTGGTCTGGTGAACAGGTACAACCTGTTCATCCTCGAGGTGCTCAAGGCCTGGATCGATCCAGCGCAAAAGAACCCAAAGACCATCCACCACCATGGATACGGCAGGTTTGCCGTGGATGGCAAAATGATCACGTTGAAGTCGAGAAAGCCATAACAATCGCTTGCGTTCGCTACTGTCCGAGGCCAGGGTTGGGATCCAGGCAGCGCCATCCGTTCTGCCGCCGCCGCGGCTTGACTACCGTTATAGGCGCCGGCGACGGTCAGATTACAATGCTGCAGCATTCTGGTGTGGACCATGGGCGTTTTCAGGCCATCTGGATACCAATGCAGGCTTCTGCGAATCCATGTACGAGACAACCGTGGGCGAATAATAGGCGAAAGTAAAGGGGCTCACCGGTACGGTACTCATCAGCAGTTCCCCTATGTGAGAAGCTTCCCAGTGCTCGTACAATGAGCCAACATACACTGTAGCGGTGACACTTGATCCGGAAGTTCCGGAAGGCCCTGGCGCATTCACGGCAACCCATCGGGCCTGATGAGAGACTGCGCGGGGCAGCGGGGCCATTGGCAGGAGAAGCATGCGCATCCTGATTACGGGTGGGAACGGAAGCATCGGGCGGGACCTGGTTCCGGCGCTCCTCCTGAGGGGGCACGAGGTGGTCGTCTTGGACCGGGAGGTGGAGGCGCTTGTGCCGCATCCCCGACTGCAGGTCGTCCGCGGTTTGGTGGAGGAGCCGGCGACTGTCGCGGAGGCGTGCCGGGGCGCGGACGCGATCGTGCACCTCGCGTGGTCGTTCTCCGATGATCCCGGGTATCTGCTGGAGCACGATCTCCGCGGCCATGTCTGCCTGCAGGAAGCGGCGCGGCGTGAGAGGGTCGGGCGCCTGCTATACACGAGCACGGCCGTGGTCTATGGAAAGCCGGTGCGCCATCCCATTGACGAAGACCACCCCCTCCTGGTGCTCGCGGCGCGGAAGCCGGCATATGCCCTGGCCAAGGAGTTCGCGGAGAAGCTGACGCTGTTGGGTGCCGCAAACGGAGGTCCGCCCTCGGCCGTTCTCCGGTTCTGGTGGGCGTTCGGCTCCGAGATCGGCGGCCGGCATCTTCGGGAGATGCTCAAGGCCGCCGCGGCGGGCCAGGCACTCGCCGTCCCTGCGGACTGCGGAGGGAGCTTTCTGAGCCTCGACGATTTCGTCCAGGCCGTGGACCTGCTCCTGCGGGCAGACTTCGGGGGCGGCCATGTGTACAACCTGGCCAGTGCCTACGTGACCTGGGAGGAGATCGCCCGCTTGGTAGTGGATGTCACCGGCTCTGCCGCGCCCATTCGGGTTATCCCGCGGACGGAGTGGACAGGGGCCGCGTTCCTGGCCGACCGCTGGGAGTTGGACGACCGGCGGATCCGAGCCGAGATGGGTTTCAAGCCAACGCGGGACCTAGTGGCTCTGCGGCTGGCGCTGCGGGAGGCCATCGCAGCCACGTGGGCAAGCGTACAGACGAAAGGCACGGACGCATGACGCCGCATGCGCTGTGCTGGTGTGATGCGAAAGGAATTCGACCGTAAGTTTCGGATAGCTTCATATATCGCAAATTGCTAACCTGCGAACATGGAAAAAAGCACCCGGCCATTCAGCGAAGCGCTTCAGACGACTCTCAACGCGGCACTCTCCTACTTGGATGGACTCGATCACACTTCTATCTCCGCAACCGTCGACCTCCGCTCGCTCCGAAGGCGATTGGGGAAGCGCTTGGCCAATGAAGGGCTCCCTCCGGAACAGGTCATCGCTGAACTGATCGCGGATGTCGAGGGTGGTATTGTGGGCTGCTCTGGCGGACGATTCTTTGGCTGGGTAGTCGGAGGTTCCCTTCCGGCAGCCCTGGCTGCCGATTGGCTAACAGCGACCTGGGACCAAAATGCCGCTCTGTACGCATCCGCACCGGCGGCATCCGTTGTCGAAGAGATTGCCGGTGGCTGGTTGAAAGAGATTCTGGGATTGCCTGAGCGGGCGAGCTTTGCCTTGGTCAGTGGCTGCCAGATGGCGCACGTGACATGCCTCGCATCTGCCCGCCATGCGCTCCTGGCGGAGCGCGGCTGGGATGTGGGGCAGCAAGGTCTCTATGGTGGGCCGCCTATCCGCATCCTCGCCAACGATCAGCGGCATGGCTCCGTCGAGCGCGCAGTCCGCTTGCTGGGGCTGGGTAGATCACAGATTGAAGGTCTTCCCACGGATTCCTTAGGCCGCCTGCAGCCCGAAACGCTGAACAAGGAGCTACAGAGCGATTCCGCGCGTCCGACCATTGTCGTCTTACAGGCCGGGGACATAAACACCGGAGCATGCGACCCGTTTAACACGCTGATTCCCATTGCGAAACGTCGTGGCGCTTGGGTACATGTCGATGGGGCGTTTGGGTTGTGGACAGCCGCGAGTCCGCGATACAAGCATCTGGTCGAGGGAGTGGGAGAGGCGGATTCATGGGCTACGGACGGACACAAATGGTTAAATGTTCCCTTCGATTGCGGCTATGCTTTCGTGAACCACCCGGAGGCGCATCGAGCGGCCATGTCTCACCGTGCTTCGTATCTGACCTTCGATGCCGAAGGACGTGACGAGATTGACTGGACTCCGGAATGGTCGCGCCGTGCGCGCGGATTTCCAACCTATGCCGCTTTGCGCCAGCTTGGCCGAGATGGCATCGCCAGTCTCGTCGATCGTTGTTGTGAGCACGCCCGCTCACTTGTCCTGGGAATCGGGAAACTTCCGGGCGCCGAGATTCTGTGCGAACCGGGCATCAATCAGGGACTTGTGCGTTTCCTGGATGCAAAGACCGGCGCCACGGAATTGGACCATGCCAAATGGACGAACGAGGTCATCGCCGCAATTCAGGCCACTGGAGAAGCGTTCTTCACCGGCAGTGACTGGAGAGGGCGTCGCACGATGCGTGTAAGCGTTTGCAACTGGCAAACATCAAAGGAAGACGTGGACCGCTCCATAGCGGCCGTGGCTAGAGTTCTGGAACGAAGAACGAAGCACTGCGCCCTGTCAAACTGACCATAACCCGATGTTTGCAGCACCTGAGCCCTCGCAGAAGCAGCAAGCCTGTGATGGCTCTGGCGGCCTTGGCCGGGTCGGCAACAACGTTATATTCCCTGCAGAACGATGCACGGGGATGATACATGGTGGCTGGCTGGAAGCAAACGTCAACGTAGTGGTCGAAAGACTCCTTTAGCTCTTACCCTCACCCACGGCTCGTAGCGACCGTCGATTAGTCTAGCTTAAAAAGAACCAAGCCATTGTGGTCGAGTGATCTAGCCTGCCCACAGGCAACTAGATGACGCAGATGGGCTATGACTTCACCAATGGCGAAGCCAATCTCGTGCCCATTGAGTTGACCCTCAAACAGAATCGGCAGGAATGTGGCTGCGCTCTTTGGCCCTTTCCTGAGTTCGGCCACGATTTTCGCCAGTCGCTCCTGGTGATGTATTTCGATTTCCCTGATGCGGGAATGCAACCCTTTGAAGGGAACGTTATGCGATGGCAGCACCAGCACCTCGCCGCAAATATCGGCGATGCGGCGATTGCTGCTGAGGAAGAGGTCAAGTGGTTCAGTGTACGGGTGTTCGGCAAAAACGCTGACATTGGGCGTGATCTTTGGCAGCACCTGGTCACCCGAGATCAGCACGTTCTTCTCCGGTGAATGCAGAACTGCCTGTTCGGGCGAGTGTCCATGGACCACAATCAGTTGCCACTCCGTACCGCCGATCCGCAAGGCATCCCCATCGCTCAGTGTCTGCCACCTGTCCGGTAACGAGCGAAAATGCTGGCGATGGCGTCCCCAGTGCAGCCAGACCTCCGAGGCAGCATCCGAAGAAAGGCCATGACTGCGCCAGAACTTTATACGAGAAGAAGCTTGCTCAGACCAGTTCCGGCCCATCAACTCCTGCGCCGACGCGTATTCGCCGGCGCTCATGGACGGCGTAATACCCCAGCGCTCACATATCCAGCGGCAATTGCCAGAATGATCGGGATGGTGATGCGTAATGATAAGGCGCGTGACCGGCGCTCCGCCCAGGGTTCGTATCCAGGCGGCCTCAATTTGTTCGCGGACTTGCGGTAGAGGAAAACCGCAATCGACCATCGTCCAGCCGTCATCATCCCGTAGCAGCCAGAGATTCACCGCGCTCAGCCGAAACGGGAGCGAAGTCCGAATGCAGTAAATGCCGGGCGATACTTCTACTGTTTCGCCGGCACGCGCGGGCATTGGCACAAGATATTGCAAAGGCTCGCTTCCGCCACTCATGCCGAAATCATCTCCCATTGCGCATAGTGCGGGCAAGATTCAATAATACGGCTTTGGAACGAGCGCCTGACTTCTGAATACGTTCGTTCAGGTATCATTTGAGCGTCAGCCATTGGGGGTGAACTGCTGAAGCCGGAATCCAGGTTGTCGTATGGAATCGCGCATGCGCTGCGCGCGCTCGGCCACCGTAATTACAAGCTCTTCTTCAGTGGCCAAAGCGTTTCGCTCATCGGCACCTGGATGACCAGAATCGCCACCAGCTGGTTGGTCTATCGTCTCACGCATTCGCCAGTACTGCTCGGAATAGTCAGCTTTGCCGGCCAGGTACCTACTTTCATCTTCGCTCCATTCGCAGGGGTCTGGGTCGACCGCCTGAATCGCCATCGCGTACTCGTTATCACCCAAACGCTAGCCATGCTCCAGTCGTTCGGGCTAGCTGTTCTGGCGCTGCTGCACATCATCAACGTATGGGAGATCCTGGTGTTGCAGGCTTTCCAAGGTCTTATCAATGCGTTTGACACACCCGCCCGGCAGGCTTTCGTTATCCAAATGGTGGAAGAGAAAGAGGATCTGAGCAGCGCCATCGCCTTAAACTCTTCGATGGTAAACATGGCGCGCCTGATTGGTCCCTCCGTCGCCGGCATCGTTATCGCCGCTGTCGGGGAGGGCTACTGCTTTCTTATCGACGGTTTCAGCTATCTAGCCGTGATCGCCTCGCTATTAGCGATGACCGTAGTCCCGCAGCAGCTCGAGTCGCGGAAGCAAAGCGCACTGCAGCAGCTCAGGGAAGGCTGGACTTACGTCTCGCAGTTCACGCCAATTCGTTGGGTTTTGATGCTGCTGGCGCTGATGAGCCTTATGGGTATGCCCTATACCGTATTGATGCCAATCTTCGCCGGCAGCATTCTGCATGGCGGGGCGCACACGCTCGGCTTTCTGATGGGTATCTCCGGAATCGGCGCGCTTATAGGAGCATTCTCGCTGGCCATACGCAAAACCGTGCTCGGACTGGGTAAGATCATTCCGATTGCCGCCGGCAGTTTCGGCGTGACGCTGATCGCGTTTGCCAACTCGCGAAACCTATGGCTGTCCATGGCGTTGATGCTGCCCGTCGGCTTCGGAATGATGACCCAGATGGCCTCTAGCAACACTATATTGCAGACTATTGTGGAGGATGACAAACGCGGTCGGGTCATGAGCTATTACACGATGGCTGTCATGGGCATGGCTCCCTTCGGAAGCCTCATGGCAGGCCTTATAGCCGCCAGGATTGGCGCACCGGCGACCCTGACGATAACCGGTCTTTGTTGCGTTTGTGGGGCACTGATGTTTACGGTAAAGTTGCCGGAGATACGGCGACTGGTACGTCCCATCTACGTGGGGCTGGGGATCATCCCGGAAATTGCCACTGGTCTGCAGGATGCCTCGGCTCTGCAAACCCCGCCTGAGGATTAACTCCTGCTTGCAAGAACCGGGCGGTCGATTCTGGCCATCGAAACGCAGTCCGCCCAGAGGAATCTCGTAAACCGGGTAGCCCTCTTGGTCCTCGGGTTCAATCTCGGGTTGAAACAAGATGCCAGCGAAGCCGGAGGTTAGGGATTTTCTGGTGCGCCGAAAGCTACGGTTTCAGGCGGTCTATTAATGTCCAAAAGGAAATCCCATGAACTCAATCGGGCGGGCTTCCCGGGCGGCGCTCAGGCTTTATCGCGCGCCGCTTTGAAGAACTCGGCGCTACCCATTCGCAAGATCCGAGTTACGTGTGTATAGAAATATGAGACGCCGAGGCTGCGGTACTCCTTGAAACGGGCGGCCTCCGCAGTTGTGCCCGCCTTTCTGCCGGCGGCTACTATCCTGCTAAACGCCTGGCGCATCGCTTCCTGCACGGGAGCGGCATCGTGCTGTCCGGGGAACCCCAGTGACTGCGACAGGTCTGAAGGCCCCACAAAGACCACGTCTACGCCCTTTACTGCGCAGATGGCCTCCAGGTTATCCAGCGCCTGGGGTTCCTCCAGTTGGACGCAGACCAGCGTCGCGTCATTGGCTTGCGCAACGAACTGCGCCTGGCTCAGGCCGATGCCGTATTGCGCGGCGCGCGTGCCCACGGCCAGTCCGCGCTGCCCCAGCGGATGGAACTTGACGGCAGCGACTATCGCCGCGGCTTCCTCTGCCGTGTTCACGCGTGGCACCTGAAGGCCGAGCACTCCGGCATCGAGCAGCCTGGTTATCTCTTCCTCTCTATGCGTGGCAGGGCGCGCCACGGGAGTAATGCCGCTGGTTTCAGCGGCCATGACCATCGCCTGCAATGTCTCGGGCGAGATAGCGCCGTGCTCGAAATCAATCAGCACCCAGTCGAATCCGAGCCGCCCGGCCATCTCCACAATCTGCGGCGACGGAATCATGACGGAGAGGCCGAATACCGGTTCTCCTGCGGCCAGCTTCTGTTTCATCTTGTTGGTCGGCATATGTGGGTCTCAGATTAACATATGGTCACATTTGTACGCCCAACACGGGTTTATGCGGAGAACTGCGTCGTGCTATGCTGCGCGCTTCGCTCAATCGCGCACGCTGACGCACAGGAGAAACCGGTTATGTCGATCCTTTTCGAATCAACCATTGTCAATGGCATGCAGTTGCGGAATCGGTTTGTCCGTTCCGCCACCTGGGAGGGAATGGCCGCTATAGATGGAACTTGCACCGACCGGCTCATCGATCTGATGGCAAAGCTCGCCGAGGGAGGAGTAGGCCTGATCATCACCGGGCATAGCTACGTGAGCCGGGAAGGGCAGGCTGGGCCGTGGCAGGCGGGCATTTACAACGATTCCACGGTCAGTGGATTGACCAAAATGAGCGAAGCGGTCCATCAGCACGGCGGTCGAATTGCCGTCCAGCTCGCACATGCCGGGGCTCACGCCGCCGCGAACCTTTCGGGGATGGAAGCCATCGGGCCGTCAGCCGTGCAAAAAGACGGCGCCGCCATCTGCCGCGAGATGACCCAGGAAGACATCGACCGCATCGTGCGCGCCTTCGGCGAGGCTGCGGCCAGGGCGCGGCGTTGCGGCTTTGATGCCGTCCAAATTCACGCCGCCCATGGCTTTCTGTTGAATCAGTTCCTTTCTCCGGCGATGAACCGGCGGACGGACAACTATGGCGGCACACTGGCTAACCGCAGCCGCATCGTTTTGGAAGTATTGCGCAGTGTGCGCAAGGCGGTCGGCGAGAATTATCCGGTTCTGATCAAGCTCAACTCGGAAGATTTTGTCGAAGGCGGCTTCTCCGTCGACGACATGCTTGGAGTTGCGAAACTGCTGGAGCAGGCAGGCATCGATGCAATTGAAATAAGCGGCGGTTCGACGAGGGCAGGAAGCAAGTTTCACCCGTCGCGTCTCGGCGCCATCACCAGGGAGAACGAAGGTTATTACCGCGACGCCGCACGGCGTTTCAAGCAGACGGTGCGCGTGCCGCTGATGCTGGTCGGTGGAATCCGCTCCCTGGATGTGGCCGAGGCCCTAGTTTCCGAGCGAGTCACCGACTATATCGCCCTGTGCCGGCCATTGATCTGCGAAACTGACCTGGTTAACCGCTGGAAGAACGGCGATACGGCAAAGTCGGCTTGTCTCTCGGACAACAGGTGCTTCAACCCAACCAGGAGCGGCGAAGGGTTGCGTTGTCTGCTGTGGGATAAGCAGCCGACAGCCGCCGTATAAATCGTGGTTATAGCACGCCCGTTGGCTTTGCTTGCAGCCGGTCGCATTGTATGATTGGGCGCCAAGATCCGCTGATCACCGCAGGAGGCACGATGAAGAACACGAAGAGGTGGGCGCCGTACCTGATTTTGGCCGTTCTGCTGGCCCAAGTATTCATGGGGCAGGCACAAGCCAGCAGCCAGGACCGCTTCGACCTGCCGCAACCATATTTGGCGTGGGAGCGCGATTACCTCCGGGCCTTTCCTCAGTTGCAGGTGCTGATGGATGAGATGATCAGGGTGACGTCGGGCCAACTCCAGGACCCGGCGCAGGACATCCTGCACAACCGCGTCTGCGCGGCCTTGGCCTACCACATGGCTGTCGATCACAAGTCGCCGGCAAGAACTCAGAAGCTCGCCGCAGCCACCGACCTGCTGCACAACATCGCCAAAGAGGACAAAGCCTCCGTCCTCAGCGATGCGAAGGTTTACCAGGCGGTGGCCGCACTGACTTCGCGGCTCAAGGCCTCCGGCAAGCTTCAGGGCTCTCCCGAATTCTTCAGCGAGCGTGCGGTACTGCTCAACGCGAAGGTGAGTGATAATTCCGGTCTCATTCATCACCTGACAAGCGCCACCATGGCAAGCGAAATCCTGCATCGACTGGGCGGCTATACTCCCGAGGAAATCACGGAAATCGAAACCGCCATCGTGGAGCATTCGACCGGCTACTGGTATTTCCGCGCTTCGGTGGACGAGGCCGCCGGCAGAAAGGGAGCCTGGGCCATCGTCTATCCGGAGCCCGAGAATGACATCGCGCGCTTCGCCCACGATGCCGACCTGATCTCCCAGTTCGTGCCGGAATCGGTTATCCCGGACGGAGCCAAGTGGCGCAACTTGGCCAAGAAACGCTGGGGCGCAAAAAACACCCGCGAGGAAGGCCAGATAGTCTATTACGTCTTCTACCGCCTCTATGGCGAGGCCAAAACCGAGCCGGGAAAGGCGCTGGCGAAGGAGAAATGGGATGTCATCCGGCCAGCCCTGTTGCAGTTGATGAATCTGCCCGCGCAGGCTGATCCGATACAACAGCTTGGCGTTCCGAAGACATTCGAGTGATCTGTCTGATTTGAGAATAACGACTCTAGTTCGAACACGAGGAGTTGCGCATGAAAGACAATCGCAGGGAATTCCTGAAACAAGTCGGTGCATTCGGAGCGATCGCCGCAATAGGAGAGCTGCACTTGCATGCCGTTGACAAAATTGCAGGCCCGGCGAAGCATACGCCTCGCTTCCAGATCGATCATGTAACCGCTGCCGGGCGAAGCCTGCGCCAGATGCAGGATGCGCTGGCCTCGCTGGGGCTGAAGACGGAGAATGGCGGGCCGCACTCGAATCACGCCACCGAGATGGCATTGCTGAGTTTTCCCGATGGATCGTACCTGGAACTCATCGGGTTGCAGTCGCAGCCTGATCCGAAGGCCGTGGCTGCCCATTACTGGAGCAAGTTTATCCAGGCGGATGCCGGGCCTTGCGCCTGGGCGGTGCAGGTTCCCGACGTTAGCGCCGAGGCGCAGCGCTTCTCCAGTCTCGGCATCGCCGTCACCACGCCGGCGAAGAATGGCCGCACGCGCATGGACGGCGTCAAGTTGGACTGGGATTTCGCTCGCGTTGGACCCGGACCGAACGGAACGTTTTTCCCTTTTCTGATTAGCGATCTTACCCCGCGAGAGCACAGGGTTTACCCCAGCGGTAAGCCGACCATGACGGAATATCGCGGAGTTTCCAAGGTGGTGATCGCGGTAAAGGACCTGGGAAGCTCTGTCCAGCTATATCAGCGCGGATACAATCTGCCTGCTCCGGTAATGCAGGAGGATTCGGATTTCGGTGCAAAGCTGGCGTGGTTCAAGGGGACGCCGGTAATCCTGGCGGCACCCAACTCCGACAAATCGCCGCTTGCGGGGCGAATTACCCAACTCGGGGAGTCTCCCTGCGCCTTCGTACTGGCCGCAGTGAAGCGCCCGGCCGCAGCCACAACTCTGCGTTCGAAGTGGTTCGGGAAGCAGATTGCCTGGTTCGATCCTGCCAAGCTTGGTTGGCGCCTGGGAGTCGAGTAGGACTACGTACGAAACTGCTTGAGACGAGGACCGGGAAGCATACGTCAGGGACGAAGCAGGCGAGGCGTAACGAAGTTTCCATTCAGGGCTGGTGTTCTGCTACACAGCCAGACAAAGAGTTCCCGTAATATCGCCGCGCTTCCCCAAGACGCGGCAGCCGCTTGCTTGCACAAGCGAATCCCCTTCAGACGAACGTCTCCTGCAAGCGGTCTAGCACTTGTTCGCCGCCGGTGACGAGTGGTAACGTGGTGCCTGACCATGGCCCGCCATGCTTTGATTTCGCTGTTTTTGGCGATTGCAGTCGCGTCCGCGGCGGCCAGCGCCGAGGCTCCGGTCGGCGAACTGTTTGCCGGTGGCGCTTCGGTTCGCGGCTCGGTGGTGCTGGTTGGCGGCGGCGCCAGCGTCTTTGGCGGATCGCAGGTCAGCGCCGGCGAGAGTACGGCTCTACTGAAGCTGCAACGCGGCGGCGAAGTGCGCATCTGCCCGCGCACCAGCCTGAGCGTAAACACCTCTCCGGCGGGCAACGAGCTGATGATCGGGGTGAATACCGGCTCACTGGAACTGCATTACACCCTGGCAACCGGCACGGACACGGTAATGACGCCGGACTTCCGCATCCAGATGATCGGCCCCGGCAGCTTTCACCTGGCAATTTCCGCCGATGCCGCCGGCGCCACCTGTGTGCGTCCGCTGGAAGGCATGGGAGCGGGAGTTATCGTCAATGAAATAATGGGGACGGGCAGCTACCAGGTGGCGCCCGATTCGGCCGTGGGCTTCATACAGGGCCGAGTTTCCACCGCCACCAGAGGCAAGTTTGCCAACTGCGGATGCCCGGCGCCCAAACCGCCCGTCGCGCAGGCCGCAACGCCGCAGCCGGCTCCTGTAGCCCTTCCCCCGCCGCCGCCAGAGCTGAAGCTGCCCCCGGAGTTGCACCTGCAAGTCGATACCCCCATGATCTATCGCGGCGACGCGCCGGGGCCGGTATATAGCGCATCGAAGGTTACTACGGCACAGACCAGCGAAGCGCCTAAGGCACAGCAGCCGCAAGGGACGCCACCGGCAGCGCCCGCAAAACCTGAAACTCCGGCCGGCGCCGGCAAACGTTCCGAGAAAAAGCCCGGCCTCATTCGCCGCTTCTTCGCAAGGCTCTTTGGGAGCAGATGAAAGCAATGGCTGAAAAACGTAGATCACGCGCACTGCTTTGGGCCGTATTCGGGCTGGCAGGATTCTTCGTATTTCTCGCCGCGCTCTTTACGGTGGCCTATTACAGCGTCGGCTCGCGCTCGGAATATACCTATGCCAGCGACGGCTCCGGCGGAAAAATCGGAGTCATTGACCTCACCGGCGTCATTCTCACGCCCAAGCGAACCGTGGACGGTCTGCGCAAGTTCGCCGACGACAGTTCCATTCGCGCCATCATTATTCATATAAATTCGCCCGGCGGCGGGGCCGCGGCTTCCGAAGAGATCTACCGCGAGGTCAAGCGCATCCGCGACGAGAAGCGCAAGCACATCGTGGCTTCAATCGAAACCGTGGGCGCCAGCGGCGCTTATTACGTGGCTTCGGCCACCGACAAAATCTACTGCAACGAGGCCTCGATTGTCGGCAGCATCGGGGTGATCGCCGAATGGCTCAACTACCAGGAGCTGCTGCGCTGGGCCAAGCTCAAGGCAATTGTCTTCAAGTCGGGCGAGTTCAAGGATACCGGCTCGCCGGTGCGCGAGTTGACTCCGCAGGAAAAGCAGTACTTCCAGGGACTGCTCGACAACATGCACCAGCAGTTCATCCATAACGTCGCCGAAGGCCGCCGCCAGCCCGAGACCGACATTAGCAAAATCGCCGACGGCAAGGTCTGGACCGGCCAGCAGGCGCTCGGCCTGAAGCTGGTTGACCAGCTAGCGGACTTCCAGGGAGCGGTCAAGGACACGGCCAGCGCCGTCGGCATCAGCGGCAAGCCGACGCTGGTGCGCTACCGCAAGCCGCGCGTCAGCGTGCTCGACCTGCTGGTGGACGACGCCTCCGAATACCTGCCCGATGCCGGCAAGCTGCTGCAGACCAATGTGGGATTCTATTACCTGTGGAAGTGAGCGGGTGATTTCAGATTTAAGATTGCAGATTTAAGATTGCTTGGTGCCCCATATCTGCGTAGCGGATGTGGGGCTTTTGATTGAGTCGAAGAGCACCTGCCTTTCCAGTTCCAGAGCAACTGCCCCGCTCAAGCTACTCAGGGTGTCATGCTGAGAGACTCCGCAAGGAGGCTTCGCTCCGTCGAAAAACGTAGCGCTGGCCTCCAGGCCGGCTGTAGGTGCGGACGTCTCGTACGCACCCTGCGGATACGGCGGGCGTGGACGCCCCCCGGACAGCCGGTCTGGAGACCAGCGCTACATTTCATGATCGTGGGTGGGCCGCAGGCCCATGTGGCACTCAGTATGACAACTCAGGATTTTTCAATCTTCAATCTGAAATCTTAAATCTGAAATGGCTCAGTGTCCGCCCACGTCTTCCCGCTTCGCGTGCCGCGGCTTGCGCATCAGCAGGATCAGTGGCGTGATGATGAAGAACAGAATTCCCAGGAAGCGGAAGGCCTTCACAAACGCCAGCATGGCCGCGTGTTGCTGCACCATGCCGTACACCATGCCGTAGGCCTGCCGGGTAGCGGTGGCGTAGTCGGCGCCGTGGGACATGGCGAGGTTCCGGGCCGAGTCGAGCGCCATGCGGGTATTCAGGCTCCAGAAGTTGACGTGCGCCCCCAGGACGTTGATGTTGTGCTGCTGGGCACGCGCCACCATCGTCGTCACCGAGGCAATGCCGATGCTGGCGCCGATGTTGCGCATCAGGTTGTAGATGCTGGTGGCGTTGCCCATTTCTTCCTTGGGAAGGGGAGCGTTGGTGATGGTGGTCAAGGGGACGAACAACATGCTCATGGCGACGCCCTGCAGGATTTGCGGCCAGAAGATGTCCCAGTAACCGGCGTCCATGCTGAGATTGCCTAGCAGAATCAGACTGAGGCCGGCGAGCGCGTAGCCGGTGAACAGCAGCTTGCGCGGGTCGAGCTTGGCAATCAACACGCCGATGATGGGCATGAACAGGAACGAACCAATGCCTCGCGGCAGCATGGCCATGCCCGCCTCCATCGCCGGGTAGCCCATCAGGGTCTGCAGCCAGACCGGCACCAGCACGATGCTGCCGTAAAGCACAAACCCCAATATCGTCATCAGGAACACGCCGGTGGCGTAGGTGCGGTTGCGGAAAATCCTGAGATTGACGATGGGATGGCGCGTCATGAGCTCGCGGATGCAGAAGGCCACCAGCCCGGCGACGGCCAATACTGCCAGCACGCGAATGAAATCGGACTCGAACCAGTCTTCCGTCTGCCCCTTGTCAAGCATGATCTGCAGCGCCGCCATGCCCACCACCAGCATGCCGAAGCCCCAGTAGTCGACGCGCTCCGAGCGGCGGCGGATGTAGGGCGGATCGAAGACGAACAACTGCGCCATGACCGCCGCCAGAATGCCTATGGGCAGGTTGATGTAGAAGACCCAGCGCCAGGAGTAGGCATCGGTAATCCACCCGCCGAGCACCGGCCCGAGCATGGGCGCCACTACAATTCCCAGGCCCCAGAACGCCATCGCCTTGCCGCGATCCTGGGGATGAAAGGCCTCCAGCATGATGGCCTGCGAGAGCGGTTGCAGCCCGCCTCCGGTCGCGCCCTGAATGATGCGGAAGATGATCAGCGTGGCCAGGTTGGGCGCCATGGCGCAGGCCACCGAAGAGACGGTAAAGCCCATGACGGAGATGAGCAGAATCCGCTTGCGCCCGAAGTAGTTGGCCAGCCAGCCGGTGATGGGCAGAATGATGGCATTCGATACCAAATAGGAGGTCAGCACCCAGGTGGTCTCATCGACCGTCGCCGAAAGGCTGCCGGCAATGTGCGGCAGCGCCACGTTGACCACCGTGGTGTCGAGCACTTCCATAAAGGTGCCCAACATCACCGCCACGGCGACGATCCAGGGATTCACCTCGGCTTGTGGCCCGCTGGTTCTGGAAAACATGCTCTCGGCGGCTCGCGATTCGGGGGATTACTATTCAGGAGATTAATTGGTAATGACGATCGGCTCAAGTGGATTGCGGTTTCAGCGACCTTATATTCGCATAGGCGAGCGCGATTCCCATCAGGGAATGGGACTGAAGAGTGCGTGCAAAAACCAGTGCATCGCCCCTACGGGGCTCGCTTTCCACGTTGTCCCGTAGGGACGCTGCAAAATGGCTTGAATATTTTTATGCAGGTCTCAATAAAGCCGCTTTCTTTCCCTGCTCCCGCCCGCTCATCGCGGTAACTTCGTAAGCACCGTCGGCTCAACCGACATTCCCGGGCGCAGCAGGTGGTGCGGGTCCTGTCCGGAGTCGAAGACGATCTTCACCGGAACGCGCTGCACCACCTTGACGTAGTTGCCGGTGGCATTCTCCGGCGGCAGCAGGCTGAAGCGGGCGCCGGTGGCCCCGCCGATGCTGTCAACGTGCCCTTTCAGGTCGCGGTCGTAGGCGTCCACATGGATGGTGGCCTGCTGGCCCGGACGCATGTTCTTCAGCTCCGTTTCCTTGAAGTTGGCGGTGACGTAGATGTCGCGAACAAGCACCAGGGCGGCCAGCGGCTGTCCGGGTTGGACCACCTGCCCGACTTCCGCGCTGCGCTTGCTGACGATTCCGGCCCCGGGCGCGCGCACGGTGCAGTATTCCAGGTTGAGGCGGGCCTGCGCCAGGGCGGCTTCGGCGCGCTGCACCAGGGCGATGGCGGCGCTGTGGCGGGCCTTGATCATGGCGACCTGCTGGGGCGCGGTTTCCGCCGTGCGCACCGCCGCCTCCGCCTGCGCCACCTGGCTCTCGGCGGCTGCCATGGAAGCGTGAGCGGCATCGACCGTGGCCTGGGCCGATTTCTCGGAGGCTACCGCGGAGTCATATTGCTGCTGCGAGATTTCGTCCTTGCGCACCAGCTCCGCCATGCGTTCCAGGTCCTTGGCCACCTTCACGTAGTTGGCCTCGGCCTCGGCCACGCGGGCGCGGGCGGCGTCCACCTGCCGCTGTGCTGCCGTGCGCGCGGCCAGCGCATACTTGAGCTGGTTGGAAGTGCTGATGTGGGTGATGGGAACGTTGACCCCGGCGGCCTCCGCCGAGGCTTTGGCATCGGCGAGGTCGGCTTCGGCGTGGGCCACGGCGACCTGGTAATCCTTGGGATCCAGTTGCACCAGCACCGCGCCTTCGTCGACGAACTGGTTGTCGCGGAAATTGAGCGAGACCACCGTGCCGCCCACGCGCGCGCTGATGGGCGTGACATGGCCGTCGATCTCGGCGTCGTCGGTGGATTCGCGAACCGCATAGTAGCGCCAAATGACAATCAGCGAGACCAGAACGACCATCCCCCCGACAATCAGGCCCCACTTGACGGCTGGGTGATCGCGCAAATAGGAGCGCCTGCGCGGCGGCGCCACTTCCTGCCACTGCTCTTCCGAACCGGGGGGCGATTGTACCGCCGTCGTGTCCTTGTCCGTGCTGTCGGCCACCGTTTACTTGCCTCCTAAGAACTTCCTGGTCGCTTCCTCGGCGATACCCAGGGCGCGCGCCAGCGAGAGCTTGGCGAAATTATGGGCAAACAGCCCGGCGATGTAGTTCTCCTCCGCCGTCGCCTGCGCCTGCTGCGCCTGAACTACTTCCACGTTGTTGGTCACTCCCTGGGCAAAACGGTCGCGCGTCTGCGCCACCTGCTGGCGGGCAAGATCCAGCGCGCTGGTGGCAACCTCCAGCAGCTTGCTGGCGGCATTCACGTCCAGAAACGCGGTCCGCACCTCAAATTCGATGCGGGCGCGGAGGTCTTCCAGTTGTGCGCGGACCTGCTGTAACTGCGCATCAGCCTGCATCACGTCGCCGCGAACTTTGCCGCCCTGGAACACCGGAATCTGCAGCGATGCCGCCGCCGTAAAGGTGCCGTGCGAATTGCTGGGATTGACGCCCACGGCAGCATAGTTCCCACTCACCCCGATTGAGGGCAGCCGCTCTCCCTGCGCCGCCCGCCTGAGCAGCTCCAGAGAGCGCACCTGCGACTCGGCACGCTTATAGTCGGGGCGGCTATCATAAGCTCGCTTGAGCGCCTCGTCGAAGGTCAACTGCAGGGGAGCGGGAGGCGGCATCTTGTCGATCAACGTGAACTTCTGCCCGGACGGCAGGCCGATGGCGCGCGCCAGCGAGAGCATCTGCTTTTCGTAGTCGTTTTGCGCCACTACCAGGCGCTGCTGCTGCGCTTCCAGCTCCACCTGCGCCCGCAGCACGTCAATGCCGGCGACTATGCCCACCCGCCGCAGGTCCTTGGCCTGGTCGAACAGTGTCTGCGCCGTCTGCACCTGCGCCTGCACGCTCTCGACCCGTGCCGCGTCGGTCTGCGCCTGCAGATACGACGCTCCCACCACCAGCACCACCAGGTCGCGGATGGCACGGTAGGACAATTGGGCGGCCTTTAGGTTTTCTTTCGCCGCCCGCCAGGTGTTCAGGTCCTTGAAGTTAAGAATCTCGGTCAGCGCCGGACCCGCCTGAAAATAGTTGAAAGGGCTCAGGATTAGGCCAGTGGCGGCCGGAGCTGTATGGCGGTTAAACCCGCTGGCGGCCAGATCGACCTGGGCGGCAGCCTCGGTCAGGCCAAGCTGCACGTTCGGCAACAGATGACTGAGAGCCGTCCAGCGGCCCCCCTGGGCAAAACGACTGTCCTGTTCCGCCAGCAGCAGGCCGAGGTTGCGTTTGAGCCCGCGGTCGATGGCATCCAGCAACGTGAGCCGGATGGGATTGGGATCGACTTTGCCAACCGGCACGGAACCCAGCAGCGGATCGGAGGCATTCAGCGACTGCAATGGACTGGTCACCGTCACCGATGCCGCTCCCGCGGGAGCCAGCCCGGCCTGCTGCGCGCCGGCCCGCGCCACCAGCAGCAAGACGGCAAGCACGGGAAGGAAATACAGCATAAAAGCCGGCGGTACTAATAGCCGCTGGCGCGCTTGCTGGGGTGGAAGAGCCGGGGTCCCCGACAAGCGCCGCTGTTGCGCTTGTTGGGGTGGAGGACAGAGCCGGCAACCACGATCAGTCTTGCACACGTCGTACTCCGATTCAGTTCGCCGCAAGGGGGACTCGCACAATGGAAATCGAAAATTCATTGTACATGCACCCGGTAAGCAGCTAGCTAGTTTCGAGTTTCAAGTTTCGAGTTTCACCGGATACCAGAAACTCGATCCGTAAGCCCACGCTCGAAACTCGAAACTGGAAACTTGAAACTGGTTTTTCAATCGCCGACCAGTGCCGGTCTCTCGACCGTGGGTTCCGCCTCGCGCCGACGGCCTCTCCAGCGAGACCATGTCCGGTTCATCCGCCCCTGCACGCGATCCAGGTAGACGTAGTATACGGGAGTAATGTAGAGGGTCACGATCTGCGAGAACAGCAGCCCGCCAACCACCGCCAGTCCGAGGCCGCGCCGGGCGCCGGCGCCTGCCCCCAAGCCAATGGCGATGGGCAGCGTCCCCATCAGCGCCGCGAAGGTGGTCATCATGATGGGACGGAAGCGCACTAGAGCACCCTGGTAGATGGATTCCTCGGGCGTCTCGCCCCTGGTGCGCTCATTCTCCAGCGCGAAGTCGATCATCATGATGGCGTTCTTCTTCACGATTCCGATCAGCATGATCACGCCCACGAAGGAATACAGATCCAGCTCCATGTGAAACAGGATGAGCGTCGCCAGCGCGCCGACTCCCGCCGAGGGCAGGCCGGAGAGGATCGTGATCGGGTGAATGAAGCTCTCGTAAAGAATGCCAAGCACGATGTAGATGACCACCACCGCTCCCAGCAGCAGCAGTCCCATGCCGGCGAACGATTGCTGGAAGGCCTGCGCCGTTCCCTGGAAACTCCTTTGTATGTCGGCCGGCAGGGTGCGCTGCGCCACCTGCTCGACCGCCCGGGTGGCGTCCCCGAGCGCCACCCCCGGCTTGAGGTTGAAGCTGACGGTGACGGCCGGCAACTGTCCCAGGTGGTTGACGGTCAGCGGGCCGACGCTGGACACCAGCCGGGCAACCGTGTCGAGCGGCACCAGCTTGCCGCTGCTGGAGCGCACGTAAAGCAGCTTGAGCGAATCCGGATTGTTCTGGTACGGCGGCGCCAGCTCCAGGATCACGTAGTACTCGTTGTTGGGAGCGTAGATGGTGCTGACCTGGCGCTGTCCATAGGCCGAATAGAGCGCATCCGAGACCTGCTGCGCCGTGAGCCCGAGCGCGTATGCCTTATCGCGATCGACCTGAATAGTGAGCTGCGGATTGCGAACCTGCAGGTCGCTGGTGACATCCTGCAGCATCGGCAGCTTATGCAGCTCCGCTTCGAATTTGGGGGCATCGGCGTAGAGCTTGGCCGTGTCCGGCGATTGCAGCGCGTACTGGTATTGCGCGTTGGTCAGCTTGCCGCCGACGTTGATCGTAGGCGGCACCTGGAGAAAGACAAACACGCCTTGCACGGCGCGCAGTTTCTTGCGCATCTCCTGGATCACCTGATCCACGCTCATGTGGTTGACGCGCTGCGGCACATCCTTCAGGTGAGCAAACACGCGTCCCTGGTTGACCGGGTTGCCGTAGAAGCTCATGGTGTAGAGCACGTTGGGATCGTGCTGCACGATGCTGGCGACCTGCTCGACCTTGGCGCCCATCTCGTCGAAGCTGATGCCCTCCGGCGCCTGCACGAAGCCGAACATCAGGCCGGCGTCTTCATTGGGAATAAAGCCGGTTTTGGAGTGCTCGTAAAGGACGTAGGTCGCCGCCACCAGGGCGAAGCTCACCAGCAGCGTGGCCAATTTCCAGCGCAGCACCACCCGCAGCGTACGGCCGTAGAAGCGCAGCGCGGCGTCGAACATCTTCTCGGTGGCGTTGTAGAACCTGCCGTGCCCGGCGGCCTTTGCGGCAGCGCCGCCTTCGCCGTTGTGCGCCGGCGGGCGAAGGAAGCGGCTGCACAACATCGGCGTCAGGGTAAGCGAAACCAGTCCCGACACCAGGATGGCAGCCGTAATCACCACCGCAAACTCGTGCAGAATGCGTCCGACTATGCCGGCCATGAACAGGACGGGAATGAACACGGCCGCCAGCGACAGCGTCATGGAAAGAACGGTGAAGCCGATCTCGTTGGCCCCGTCCGTGGCCGCCTGCATGGGAGTCTTGCCCATTTCCATGTGGCGCACGATGTTTTCCAGCATGACGATGGCGTCATCGACCACGAATCCCACCGACAGCGTCAAGGCCATCAGCGACAGGTTATCGACGGTGTAGCCCAGCAGGTACATCACCGTAAAGGTGCCGATGATCGACATCGGCAGGGCCAGGCTGGGAATGATGGTGGCCGACAGGTTGCGCAGGAACAAAAAGATGACCATCACCACCAGGAAAATCGTCAGCATGAGCGTGAATTTCACGTCATTGACGCTCTGGCGGATGGAGACCGAGCGGTCGTAAATGGTGGTGACCTTCACCGCGCGCGGGATCTGCTGCCGCAGTCGCGGCATCATCTGCTGGATGGCGTTGACGATCTCGATGGTATTGGTGCCCGGCTGTTTCTGGATGGCCAGCACCACCGCGCGCTCGTCGTTAAACCGGCTTCGCGTGAAGTTGTCCTGAATGCCGTCGAAAACGCTGGCGACCTCGTCCAGCCGCACCGGCGCGCCGTTCTGGTAGCTCACGATCAGTGGACGGTAGGCGACGGCGTTGAGCAACTGTCCGTTGGATTGCAGCGTGTAGCTCTTGTCGGGCGCGTAGATGCTGCCCACCGGCAGGTTGGTGTTGCCGTTCTGCAGCGCCTGCGCCACCTGATCGATTCCGATCTGCCGGTCGGCCAGCTTGTTGGGATCGACGTCGACGCGCACCGCGTACTTGGCCTGGCCGAAGATTTGCACCTGGGCCACGCCGGCGATCATCGAGAGCTGCTGGCCCATGGTGGTTTCGGCGGCGTCATCCACCTGGTAAATCGGCAACGTCGTCGAGCTCAGCGCCAGGTAAAGGATCGGCTGGTCCGCCGGGTTCACTTTTTTGAAGGTGGGCGGGCTGGGCATGTTGGGCGGCAACTGGCCGGCGGCTGCCGCAATCGCCGATTGCACGTCCACCGCAGCTCCATCCAGGTTGCGCGAGAGATCAAACTGAATGGCAATGGCGGTGGAACCGAGCTGGCTGGTGGACGTCATCTGGCTGATGCCGGCAATGGTGGCGAATTGCTTTTCCAGCGGGGTGGCGACCGAAGAAGCCATCGTATCCGGATTCGCGCCCGGCAGCGAGGCGGTGACCTGGATCGTGGGATAGTCCACGCTGGGCAGATCGCTGACCGGCAGCACCCGGTAGGAAAAGATGCCGAAAATAAGAATGGCCGCCATTACGAGCGTGGTCATAATGGGGCGGCGAATGAACAGCGCGGTCACCTGGAAACTCCCGAAGATACTCCCGAGGGCTGCTGCGTTACCGAAGCGTTTTCCGCGGCCGCCGCGCCAGGCGAGGCATTGTTTCCCCCGGCCGCGGCGGAAGCCGTTTGCTCTTGCGCCGGGGCCACCGGAACCGTGCGGACCACATTAACTTTGTTGCCGGGCGCCACCGCGATCTGCCCGTCCACAATCACGCGCTCGCCCGGCTTGACGCCGCTGTCAATCACCGCCAGTTGGCGGTAGCTGCGCGACGACTGCACCGCTTGCAGCTTCGCCGTCCCGTCGGGCTGCACCAGGTAAACGTATGTGCCTTGCTGGCCGTTCTGCACGGCGGTCGCCGGGACTACGACAGCTTGCGGTTCGATTCCCAGCTCAAGCTGCACGTTCAGGAATTCGCCCGGCCACAGCCGGCGGTCGCGGTTATCGAAGGTCGCCATCAACTGGATCGTGCCGGTGCTTTGGTCGACCGTGTTGTTTATGAAAGTCAGCAGGCCGGCCGAGTGTACCGGGTCGCTGGGGGCGAAGGCCGCCACCTTCAGCTTGCCGGCTCTTTTGGCGCGCACCGCCCCGAGCTGCGTCTCCGGAATATTGAATTGAACGTAGATCGGCTCGATCTGGTTCAGCGTGGCCAGCGAGTTGGTGTCGTTGGCCTTGACCAGGTTGCCGAGGTTCACCAGGATGGCGCCAGCGCGGGCATTGATGGGAGAGCGGATATCGGTGTAGCCCAAGTTCACCTTGGCGGTCTGAACCGCGCCCTGGTCCTTTTTCCCGCAAGCTGCGACGGCTAGCAGCGCAAGCAGCGGAACTGCAAGCGTCAGCAAGCTCCCGTGCCTGCCTTGCCGGAGCCGATGCCACAATTTCCTCAT
>JBEKQR010000015.1:0-22925 GCA_049519515.1 Candidatus Korobacteraceae bacterium | reverse complement strand
AGAATCTCAATGTTCTCCCATGTGGCCGCCTTGATCATCAGGTGGGCACAAGTGGAACTCAATTTATGAATCGGCACCTTCAACCATCGTTTATTCATAAAAAAGGCTTGGGTTTCATCGATAAATGTAATTCGATTAAAGCCGCTCATCCGCAAGACTCCGATAATCGCAATGCTCGTGTAGGTCCAGACGTGCGTCATGTCGTTGAATAGGTGACGTCCCACATTGCAGCATGATTATTTATGCTCCTCTCGAGGCATCGCGGCTGCAATTCGTCAAGCCCAGGCTGGCGCAGATTGTATTGCGCGCCGCCGCCAGCGAGTGAGATTCCGCAAGATGTTTCCGATAGAGTATTGAATGCTCCGGCCAGGTTGCCAAATGCAAGCGCACCATCCCTTCCAATTCGCTTAGCGAGGAGACTACCGATGGCAGTCCCGCCTTCCTGAATATTCGAGTCGCCACTCCGTACTCGGGCCCATATACAACAATGCTGCGGGCGTAAGCGAAATACTCCAGCGACTTTGATGGAAACGACGTTGCTACCATCCCTTCTTCGCGCCGGTCAAATGAATAAGGCAGGAAAGCAAACAAACTGGAAGCTATCTCACGGGCCAGTGCTTGCGAACTCTCTATGGGAGATGAAACCACAAATGGCGGTAGCGCCATCCCTAATTCCCGCGTTGCTACCTCCGGGGGTACGGTCAACCGCACGGTCAGATCGGGTTCAACGTTTTGGCGAATCCGCTGTACAGCACTGAACAGATCACGCAAGCCCTGCGTGTAAAGAAAGTTTATGCTTCCTAAATATATGATTTGCTTTTTAGGCGGGGTTGTCAGCTTCGGCTCCGGTTCTAAGGCAAGCCCCAGCGTTGTAGGCGATATCCCGTATCCCTTGTGCAGGCGCTCATTCAATACATCGGTAATCGCGAACACATGCTTGGCCGCGCAAAGCGCTGCGCGGGCTTTTTCGCGCTCTCGCTGTAATGTTTTTGTGTTCGCGCCAGTAATGCTCAGGGCTGCGAGAAAGTCATCCACCACATAAAATACGCAGGACTTTCCAGTCCAGTTTGCCAGCCGGATAGAGCGTGTCAAAACACCGGGATCCGCTCCCACGAATGAAAATAGAATATCGGCTTCCGATCTCCGTACCCTTCCAGCCAGCATAAGTGGCGGCAGAGCATCCGCGATCCCGAGGCCGACTGAGGGATACCGATGAAGCGCTTTGCAAAGAAAAGTCGGGAAGCGCGAGAGCCTGCTGCATAGCGGCGCTAGTTGTGAGTCGAGTTCGTGGTCTTTGTGCCACCGGTAGATTGGACAGATGGCAATGCCGTCAATGCAGTCCCGGATTGCCCTAAGGATAGGGGGTCCGGCGCGGTGTAAGCCTATGGCAACCACATCGCGATGGACTGGCGCGGCCTCGGTGTAAACAAAGATGCGCTTAGCGCTCTTCATCCCTAGAAATCCCGAAACTGAATTCGCTCACAATGCCGCGTATGCTCAATCATTGTGGAATATTCCCAGCTTCGCCCCACTTCGCTATAGCGGATGGGTTAAATTGGCCTTGCGCATAAGGCAATCGCTCCGGCTTGGCTTCCAGATTGCGCAGAAAGCGCGGTATGAAGAGAATCCAGGGAATGACCTCGACCGCGAGGCAACCGAGGATCGTTGCCCAAGGCAAAACGACGATGCCCCATCGTCCAATAAAAAGCACTTTCATTACGATACATGCGAGCCCAAAACTACTCGCTAAAGCAACCTGAAAGCGCAATGCATTCGCGCCGTTCAGGAATACGCCCAAGAGGTTTCTACAGCACTCAAATACAGACAAGACAGCGAGTCCCAAAAGCAGCAAGAATGGCGGATGGATACGGTGCCCGACCCACAAGTCGATGAGCTTAGGCGCGATGAGGAGCAGCAAAGCGGAAGCCATAAACGAGACAGGGAGCACGCGCAGCAGCGAACGGCCCAGTGTCCGGCGAACCCATCCCATGTCACCGCGAGAAACCGCTTCTCCATACGCCGGCCAAAAAGGCGCAAGGAACATCGCAAACAACATGCTCAGTACCCCGAACATCCGCTGAGGAATGGAGTACTCCGGAACATTGACCGCTCCAAGCATGCGCGCAATGATGAAATTGTCCGCGGAGATAGAGAGTGCGGCTGCCACCTGAAGCACAAAAAAAAGGCCGCCGAGCTTTGTAACCTGGACTATCACAGTGCGAAAAACGAGATCCCGCCTGGGCCGCAAATCAGGACGGACAAACCCGAAGAAATGTATGGCGTTCAGCAGTGTGGCAAAGACTGGTGCGCCGGCTATGGCTACAACCAGCACAGGCAGGCTTACGTGAAGCCAGATGCCTCCCAGTACGCCGACAAGCCCCATCATGCTGCCGCACAACTGCCATAGACTGAACCGATAACCCTCTTGTAGGCCAAGCTGCACGCGCTGAACCACATCCAGTGAAATGTTGAGCGCAAAGCAGATAGCAAATACGGCAAAGGCAGGGCCAGCTTCGGATCTAGCCAGCGGTGAAACGACATTGAAGAAATCAGGCCAGTTTACAAAGCTATAAATCGAAAAGAAAGTTATCAGAAGGAAGACCGCTATGGCGCTGAGAACGGTGAATCCGCTAGAGATTGCTTTGTGAATTCCTGGAATATCGTCTTTTCCAAACGCCTTGGCGACAGTATTCAGGACTCCATTCCCCACGCCAAAGTCCGCGAATGTCGCCATTGCGAGGACGGAACTTATGGTCATCCAGAGGCCGAAACGTTCGTTGCCCAGATACTTCAGCGTGAGCGGAACGGTGAGGAGCGCGGTGCCAATCTGCGCAAAACGCGCCAGCATCGCGACTGCTCCCGTCAGAGCGACACGCCGGTTCCGTTCCGCCCCACGCGTGGTGGGAGGCAAACTTGATAGATTTCGGGAGAAGAACAACTGCCGAATCTCCTGCCACGCGCCGGCGTCCGCCGCGCCAGTGGCTTTGTTTTGTATGCCAGAAGTGGTTTCAAAAGTGACTTAGACCAAGGCAGTCACTGTACTCTTTCATCAAAAGCCATCCCAAGTGGCCTCAAATCTGGGGTCTACCAGCTATTGGATGAGAGTAGCCGTCACTTGCGTTGTAAGTCCCTTACTGCGGTAGCGTGGTCCGCAGCTCGGCTATTGCAGGCCCCGCGCCGGGGCGCAAAACAGGAACAGATCGACCCTGCCATTGCTAATGATGGCGATGGCGCTCGGTTTGCTGGAGGCGCCTGGCAGCACACCTGCTCAGGCGCGAGGTTTTAATCGGCGGCCGGTAATTGCCCGAAACAGGAACACGAGGCTAGTGCAGCAGATCCTTGTACTCAGGCTCCAGGCCGACTTGGCCGTTCAGAGAAGCCGCCGCGCTGTGGTTATTGAGCTGGTTTGCCCCTATGGTGCATGTGGCGAGTTGAGCAGGGTGTTATTGAACTATAAGGGGTTTTGCAACCCATAGCTTACGTCGGAGACAACGCTAATGCCGGCGCTGCCCTCATCCAGGTAAATTCCAGCTGCGCGCCAGAGAATTTATTCCACCTGAGGCAGTGGAGAGCTGCTGGGTTCGCATCATATCTAGTGGCGCAGTGTCGGCGGATGCCATGCATTCGTGCGGCCGCGCGATCCCGTTAAGGTAACAGGTCACATTTACTCCCATGCCGCGTGAAACCGATCCCATTCTGGATCAGGCGGAACCGCTGAGTTCCGGGTACGTTAAGGTTCGTCCCAAAGCGGACGTCAACATGCTAGAGCTGCTTATTACCTTGACGCGGCGCAAGTTCACCATATTCAAGACCGCCCTGGTGATAACCGTGGCCGTGGCCGTCATCTCACTGGTGCTGCCGGTGCGCTACACGGCGCGGATTATGATCATGCCCCCGCCGCAGCAGAACCAGTCTTTGGCGAACATGATGTTGGGGCAATTGAGCATGCTGGCTGGCTTTGCCGGCAAGGACCTCGGCGTCAAGAACAGCGTAGACCTTTACCAGGCCATGCTGACCAGTGAATCGGTGGAAAACGGCCTCATCCAGAAATTCCAGCTTATGAAGCTTTACCACACCAAAACGCTGGAGGATACGCGCAAGGTGCTGCGTAAGCGGACCACGCTCAAGCCGCAGTTGAAAGAAGGTCTTATCCAGGTTTTTGTGGACGACTCGGACCCCAAGCGCGCGGCCGATATCGCCAACGGTTATATCGACGAACTGCACGCGCTGAATCAAAGGCTGGCGCTGACCGAAAACTCGCAACGCCGGGAGTTCTTCGAGGACCAGCTGCAGCAGGCCAAAGAGAACCTGATCAAGGCCGAGCAGACGATGAAGCAGACGCAGGAAAAGACCGGCGTTCTGCAACTTGACAGCCAGGCGCGCACCATCATCCAGAACGTGGCCAGCTTGAGGGGGCAGATCGCGGCCAAGGAAGTTCAGTTGCAGGGCATGCGCACCTTTGCCACCCGGCAGCACCCCGATATTGTGCTGGCCGAGGAGCAACTGTCCGCCTTGAGAGCGCAACTGGCAAAGGCGCTGCACAGCAGCAACGTGCAATCGGGAGACACCGAGATTCCCACCAGCAAGGTGCCGGAAGCCAGCGTGGAGTACATCCGGGCCTATCGCGATCTGCGCTACTACGAGACAATTTACGAAATCATCTCCAAGCAATATGAGGCGGCAAGGCTGGACGAAGCCAGGAGCGCTTCCTTCGCCGAGGTGGTCGATCCAGCCGTTCCCCCTGAGCGCAAGTCTTTCCCGCATCAGATATTGATGACCATCGGAGGCTTTTTCGCCGGCATATTGCTGGGTTGCGTTCTGGTCATCGTGCAGGAGGCCTATCAGCGATTCATCTCCAATCCCGCCAACCGCGAGCAGGTGGACCTGTTGAAGTCTTACATGGTCAGGCGTTCCGACGAATTGTCTTCGTCCGATAATTCGCGGGCGGCGTAGGCCTCTGGAGCGCGATGATAGGCGCTATTGCAGGCCCGAATACCCGGCAGGGTTCGCCGAGTTCTGTTGCTGATCAACAGTCGTCAGGGCTGGAATAATGAGTTACCTATATTCCGCAACCATGGTGCAAGAGACACCGTTCTCATTGCGGAAATATCTCTATTACTCAACCTTGGTCGGGGTATTTTCGGAGGCTGCTTTTTTCCGGCTGCCCGGCATAGATTTGCAGGTCTTCTACCTGCTGATGCTCGGGAACCTGCTTTTGATGCTGCTGCTGGAGCAGTATTCGGTTTCGCACCGTTGGCTTTTGTTGATGCTTTACTTGTCGGTAAGCGGCTTCATCGGCCTTCGCCACGAGACCACTACGGTTCATTTCGTCGCCAAGGAACTGCTAGGCATCGGCGTCAGCGCATTTTATTTTTACAACTTCTTCCAGTTACAAGATAACGCGTACGAGCGCACTTTCCATCACTACGCCATTGGCGCCTATTGGGCTTCGATCGCCGGCTTCTTTATCCTGCCCATTCAGGTCGCGGTCGGATGGCACCACCGGGTGCAGAGCGTCTTTCAAGAGCCCTCGCATTTTGTGACAGTGTGCCTGCCGGCGCTTTATTACTTCGGCTATCAATGGATGGAGCACCGCCGTTATGGCCGGCAGCTTCTGGTGATGCTACTGGCATTTATTCTTTCGGTCTCCGCCCTGGGCGTTCTGGGAATTGCCGTCGGAGTATTTTTACTGTTGCTCCGGCATCGATTCTGGCGATGGGCGGCGCCGCTGCTGGTGGCCGGCATCATCGCCCTGGCTTCGCTGTCCTCTTTTGAGTTCCGGGAGCGGCTGGTTGACACGGCGGTTGCCGTGCAGACTTCGAGCGTGACGGGGACCAACGTAAGCACCTACGCCTTGATCTCCAACATGTACGTGACCGGCCGGGTGCTGCAAAAGAGCCCGGTCCTCGGGAACGGCCTCGGATCTCATCCGATCTCGCATGCTCGCTACCTCGACGAAATTCCCGGAGTTCGGGAATTTGTGGAGGTGAATATCGAGCAGATGAACATCTATGACGCCTCGTCGCTGGCCCTGCGCGTCCTCTCCGAGCTTGGCATTCTGGGACTGTTCGGCATCCTGGTGTTCATCTGGCGCTTCCGCGTGCCGGGTAACGGCGGCCGGTACGCCCAAATCAGCAATGCCATACTGCTCTATTTTTTCCTGAAGCTGTTGCGCAGCGGGCACTATTTCGGCCCGGAACAATTCTTTTTCATACTGATTTACATTTTGAATTACCGGCGCTACGTCGCCGATAAGCGCGCCGGTGAGCCGGCGTACTCGTAGCAGCAGCTTCGCGCCGGGTGGATGGTTCCTGCTATCCGATCGGAATGGGGCCGGAGAAGAGTTCACCCAAAGCTGCATCGTTGAATTTGCATCCAAAGTCTTAAATGGGGATTGCGGCCAATTCGATTCCGACACGTGCCGGCGGGACCCGGCTGGCGGGGAACGTCAAGCGATCCCTGCCGGGACAGCCGCTCGTCTCCATCGTCATCGCGGTGCTGAATGGGGCCAGGTACCTGGAGACGGCGCTGGGCAGCGTTTTCGACCAAACTTATCCAAATCTTGAGTTGCTGGTCATGGACGGCGGCTCCAGCGACGGCACGGTAGAGCTGCTGCAGCGCTACAACGACAGGATCGATTACTGGATCAGCGAGCCCGACGGCGGCGTGTACCATGCCTGGAACAAGGCGCTGAAACTGGCGCGGGGCGAGTGGATCGCTTTCCTCGGCAGCGACGACCGTTACCTGCCTGATGCCATCTCGCAATACGTCGATTACATCGCGCGCCATGGGGAGGGCGGACTCGAATACGTGTCGTCACGCATCGCCTTTCTTTACGCCAACGGGGTCAGGCGTGTATGCGGCTCCGCTTGGAATTGGCCGGCCTTTTCCAACTACATGAATGTTGCCCACGTGGGTTCGTTGCACCGGCGCAGTCTCTTCGAGCGGCTCGGCGGCTACAACCCCGAGTACCGGCTGGTGGGTGATTACGAGCTGTTGCTACGGGCGCGTGATACGCTGCGCGCAGGCTACCTCGAGGCGGTAACGGCGGAGATGCGCGCCGGAGGGATTTGCGATTCCTCGCGCGCGATTGAAGAGGCACTGAAAGCCAAGGTCGCAACCGCCGGCAGACCGCGCCTGGCGGCCAGAGCGGAGTGTTATTGGGCACTGGCGAAATTTTTTGTGCGCCGGGGGCTAGGTTTCGTTGGACGGGCTGCTTGAAGACAGGACGATGAAAGATAGAAATAAACGTTTCGAGAACCAACCGGCCAAACCGGTTGTGGTGGTCTCGGCCGTAAACGTGGTGGAGCTTGGCACGCTTAGCGTCCTTAAAGACGCCCTCTCCGTGCTTTCTGCCTGTTATGGCCGCCAATACGATCTGGTGGCGGTGGTGCACCGCCGTGACCTGTTCGATCTGCCAGGCGTTCGCTTTCTGGAATACCCGTCGATAAAGCCATCGTGGCTGCGGCGGCTCAAGTTCGAGTACTTCGACCTGCGGAAGCTCAGCCGTGAGCTTCGTCCTTACCTGTGGCTCTCCATGCACGACATTTCGCCCACTGTCGCGGCGGAGACTCAGGCGGTCTATTGCCACAATTCGTCGCCCTTCTACCGCTTCCGGTGGCGTGACCTATGGCTGGAGTGGAAGGTCGCACTGTTTACGCTCTTTTACGGTTCCCTGGTTGGCATCAACATTAAGCGGAACCGGTGGGTGATCGTTCAACAGGACTGGATGCGGCGGGAATTCAGGCGACGGTACGGTGTTGACCACATCGTTGTGGCCCACCCCGAGACCGCCGCGCCACAGGCCCCTGCGCCCGCTTCGGAAGCAGACGAGGGTGGCGGGCGGCGCTACCGCTTCTTCTACCCTTGTTTTCCGCGCTCCTTCAAGAATGTCGAAACCCTGCTGCGGGCGGCAGAGATCGTGGAGCGTGATTCCCGCCTGAAATTCGAGGTTTGGCTGACTTTCGATGGCGCGGAGAATCGCTACGCGGCCGGTCTGCTTCGGCGCTTCCGTTCCCTGCGGAGCGCAAAGTTCCTGGGGCGGTTGAGTCGCGAACAGGTCTTCAAGCGATATGCCGAGGCTGACTGCCTGGTGTTTGCCTCCCAACTTGAGAGCTGGGGCATGCCGATTAGCGAGTTCCGGCCCTTTCAGAAGCCGATGTTGCTTGCCGATCTGCCTTACGCCCACGAAACCGTAGGGAGCCACCGCCAGGTTGCCTTCTTTGCGCCGCCGGACGCGCAAGAACTGGCGCAACTGATGAAAGCGGCCATAGAGGGCGAGGCACCTTTTGGACGCGTCATCGCTTCTCACATTGAGCCGCCTTACTGTAGGTCGTGGGAAGAGCTGTTTAAGCTGCTGCTGGCCGGGTCGGCTGAAGAAGCAGCAGCTCCTCATTTGCAGCCTTACTCCGCGGCCTGAGCGGGCCAGCGATACGGTCCAAGTTGTGCTTACGGCCCTCACCAAGAGAGGAAGTGGCGGGCTGTTGCAATCTGCGGAGGTAAGCTGTTAAACTGAGTTTGGGTGTAGGTGTTTTGCCGCAATCACCCGTGTGAGGGGCGCATCTTGTGGGGGGCGCCCCGGTCCGTTCGAAATGAAGATTCTCTTTATAAATCAATGCTTTCACCCCGATGTCATTGCCACCGGGCAGTATTTGTCCGTGCTGGCGCCAGAGCTGGCAAAGCGTGGCCATGAGGTCACCGTACTCTGCAGCCAGAGGGGTTACGACGACCCTACGTTGAAGTTCGCCCGCGAAGAGATCTGGAGCGGGGTTCGCATTGTACGGGTTCCCAACCTGAATCTGGGAAAGAAGAGTCGCTGGCACAGGGCAATCAATTTCGCGAGTTTCTGGCTCTCGTGTTTTTGGCAGTTGATGATGTTGTCTGCCCAGGATGTAGTCGTCTCCATGACCCTGCCTCCGCTTATTCCGGCGGCTGGCGCCTTGTTCGTCAAGCTAAAGGGCGGGAAGTTCATGGTGTGGGTGATGGATCTCAACCCTGACGAGGCCATCGCTTACGGGTGGCTCGACTCCTCCTCGTTTTTCACCAGGGTTCTTGGTTTCATCGGGGATTTCCCGTTGCGCCAGGCTTCCAGGGTGATCGTGCTCGACAGGTTCATGCAGCAGCGCGTACTGGGCAAGGGCGTTTCCGCGGAGCAGATTGAGGTCATCCCTCCCTGGTCACACGACGATGCCGTCTTCTTCGATCCCCAAGGCGGGGAGCGCTTCCGCCGGAAATACAAGCTGGGCGAACGATATGTGGTCATGTATTCGGGCAACCACAGTCCGTGCCATCCCCTGAACACCGTTCTCGACGCGGCCCGGCGCCTGGCCGCGAATCGCGACATCGTTTTCTGTTTTGTGGGGGGCGGCAGCGAGTTCAAGAAGATCCCGCAGTTCGTCAGGCAGCACAACCTGGAAAATATTGTTTGTATCCCTTACCAGCCGTTCTCCCAGTTGTCGGCGTCGCTTTCGGCCGCCGATCTTCACCTGGTTACCATGGGGAACCAGTTCCGCGGAATCGTTCATCCCTGCAAGATCTACAACATTCTTTCGGTCGGAGCTGATTTCCTTTACGTCGGGCCGGCGGAGAGCCACATAGCCGACCTCCTGCAGTCCGGCGAAATTGGGGGTTTCGGCCACTCGGTAAGGCAAGGCGATGTGGAAGCGGTTGTTCGCATTATCAAAGAACGTTCCGCCTTGCGCGGAAAAGAGCTTGGTTTGTCGAAACGATCGCTTGTGCCAAGCGGTCTCACGCAAGCTGTATTGGTGTCGAAAATCATTGGCGTAATTGAGGCTAGGCAGCCAATCGACGGCGAATGGGATATTGTGGCCGACACCGTGCCAGCCACTCGGCCTTCCTTTGAGAACACCGCCGTAACGAATAAGTAAGGCCATTGCCCAGCCGTCTGGGCAATATGTCTGTAGTGGAAGTCCGTTTTTCCCAGCAAAGTTAATGAAATGACGCGAGTTACTCATTGGACGCTCGTCGTGCTGTTCCTGCTCGGCTGTAATTGGGCGTCTCTGTCTGCGCAAGAGATCACCAAGGATCCGCTGGCCGAGCCGGAGCAGAGTTCCAGGACGCGAAAGACTTCGGAGCGCAAGCCCGGAACCCGTACCAAAAATCCCCTGGCCGAGGGCGAGGGCAAGGAAGCAGCGCCCCAAGAGGTGAAGAAGCCCCCGGCCCAGGAACCGGCGGCTGAGGCGCAGACCGGAGCTAAACCCGAGGGTCAGGCCGCAGCCAAAGAAGAAGCGAAACCACCCATCGAGGCAAAGGGCCAGCCATCGGCAGAAGAACAGACCAGGAACCCGTTGGCGGGCACGGCGTCAAGGGCAGAAATTCGGCAGACGCACCTGGAACGGGACGCGCCCAAGAACTTCATTAAAGACCAATACAAGATATGGACCAGCCCGGCTGAGATCCGCGTGCGGGATTCACTCTGGCTGGTGCCATTTTTGGGCGCCACTGCCGGATTCGTCGCAACCGACAAGGCGGCGGTAAGCGGGCTGCCAACGGACCCCAGCACGGTCAACCGTTACAAGAGCATCTCCGACTACGGCCTCTACGGAACCATAGGCTTTTCCGGCGCCCTGTATCTCTCCGGGCTGGCTGGCAACAGGCCGCATGAGCGCGAGGCCGGCTGGCTGGCCGGCGAGGCGGTGATCGACGGCTTCGTGGTGGACACCGTTATACAGCAGGTCACGCGTCGCGAGCGGCCCAACGCTTCCAGCCATCCGCAACAGTGGTTTCAATCCTCAGGAAGCGCGTTTCCCTCGAACCATTCCATGGCTACCTGGGCGGCGGCGGCGGTTCTGGCGCGCGAGTATCCCGGCTTATGGACCAATGCGCTTCTTTACGGAGCTGCCGGGACCGTGGCCTCGATGCGTGTTCTCGCGCAGCAGCATTCGCCCTCCGACGTTGTCGTAGGCAGCGCGGTGGGTTACCTGATCGGCAGGCAGGTGTATAAGGCCCATCACAATCCCGATCTGGCCGGCGCATCCATCGGCACGGTGGTAAAGCCCGGCCGGGAAACAAGCGGGCCGCGGAAGCTGGCCTCGCCTTACGTTCCCATGGACTCGTATGTCTATCCCTTACTGGACCAGTTGATCGCCTCGGGCGCGGCCAGAAGCGGAATTCTGGGGCAACGTCCGTGGACGCGGGCAGAGTGCGCGCGGCTGGTGGAGGAGGCGAGCGGGAACATCAAATCCGAGTCCTCGCCACAGCGGCGCATTGTCAACGTATTGCGCCGCGAGTTTGCCGACTATGTAGAGACCGAATCGCGGCCCTCGCGAATGATCGCCATCGAGGAGCTGTATACGCGGGCCCTGGGCATCAGCGGAACTCCACTGAACGACAGCTTCCATTTCGGCCAGACGCTTTACAACGACTACGGGCGGCCATACTGGGAGGGGTTTAACAACGTCACCGGGATAAGTGGCAGCGCGGTCGCGGGACGGTTCCTGATGTACGGCCGGGGCGAGTATCAGCATGCGCCGGCGGTTCCCGGATACTCTCCGGCGGTGGCGGCGAGCTTGGCCACCATAGATCAGGTGAATAGCCTTCCGCGTGCTGCTGCCGGCAACCCCGAAGCAAACCAGTTCCGCCTGATCGAGGGCTACACCGGCGTGCAGTTCAGTAAGCTTTCGTTCACGGTGGGGAAACAGAGCCTGTGGTGGGGGCCGGTGGCCAGCGGCCCGTGGCTGTTCAGCAACAACGCCGAGCCAATTTACATGGGCCGCTTTTCGCTGGCCAACCCCATCAACCTGCCATGGATATTTGGTTATTTCGGGCCCTTCAAGTTCGACACCTATTTCGGAAAACTAGCCGGGCACTGGTACCCAAGACAGCCGTATACACATGGCGAGAAGATCAGTTTCAAGCCCACGCCTAACCTGGAATTCGGGTTCTCGCGCACGATGATCATCGGAGGCGGCCACCCTCTAACTCCATGTCCGCCGGTTTCTGGCTCTACTGGCTGTCCGGGGCACCCGCTGACCTTCGGATATTTCGGCAACGGTTTTACTACCTTCTCCGCAGGTGGAAATGCCGGTACTTCCGGCGATGTCGGCGACAACCGTGGCGGCTTCGACTTTTCTTACCGCGTGCCGAAGTTGCGGGATTGGCTGACCATCTATGGCGACTTCTTTGTAGACGATGATCCCTCGCCGCTGGCGGCGCCGCGGCGTACAGCTATCAACCCGGGAATTTACGTGGCCAAGCTTCCCTTCCTGCACAAGCTGGATTTCCGCGCCGAAGCACCGATGACAGCCCAGTCGGCAATCTCCGGCAGCAATGGCACCTTCTTCTACTTCAACGAAGGCTACCGCGATGGGTACACCAATAAAGGCTTTCTGCTTGGCAATTGGGTCGGCAGGCAGGCCAAAGGACTGTACCTGTCGAGCAGATACATGATCTCCCCGACGGCGAACGTGCAGTTCCTGTTCCGCAACCAGATTCTCGATCCGAACTTTATTACCGACGGCGGCACCATCAACGACTTTCGCGTCACGGCGGAGTTTACCCTGCGTCAGCATTTCAAGCTGGCCGGCTTTGTGCAGTTCGAGCGATGGAACATCCCGCTATTGGCCGCTCCACCGGTTACGGGTCCGCAGCATAACGTCACCACTTCAGTGGAGTTGAAGTACCTGCCGAATTGGCGCTGGCGTGGCGACTGAAGGGCTGCCTGACGGCAGCAACTCAGGACGTGCTATGTTTTCCATGGGATACGCCAGAAAAACGATCGGCAAATTGTTGCAACTGGTAAGGCATGGGTTGGCCGATTTGAACTTGACTCTGTCACCCGTCAACTACATTAGCCGAGAACGGATGACTTGGAAAGACCACCGATGAAGAACACACTTGCTGGGGCAGCATTCTGCTGCCTGATCTTATTCGCAGGACTCGCCCTGGGGCAGAGCCTGGTGGGGAGCCCGGGCTCCCAAGGCAATAGACTGGAAGGGACAGCACCAGGCGAAGAATCTTCCACCGTTGAATGCACTCTTGATCCTCTGAACCCGGCATGCCGGGAGGGAAGCACTGCGCCCCCACTGCCCAATGTTTCCGCGCCTGTGCTGAGCGGCCCTTCCTTCGTGATGGATGAGTCCAAGGGCGCCGCGTCCATGGGAGCCCCCTCTGCAACTGCGCGCACCGGCGGCCAGGCTGCCTTGCCTACCGAGTTCCAAAACTTCGTCGCCAGCTCGGTCGGCATCGTACTGCCGATTTACGGGCAATCGCTCTTCTTGAATCCGCCCACGACATTCGCTCCGGTTGACCAGGTGCCTGTTCCCGCCGACTATGTGATCGGGCCCGGCGATCAACTGCTGATCAGAGTCTGGGGGCAGGTCGATATCCAGGCGCGCATCATGGTTGACCGCAACGGGCAGATCTTTATCCCTAAAGTCGGCACCCTTACCGTGGCGGGGATCAAGTACTCGAATCTGGAAGGGTTCCTGAAGCGGGAACTGTCGCGGGTGTTTCGTAATTTCGAAATGTCCGCTTCTCTTAGCCAACTGCGCACGATCGAGGTTTTTGTTCTGGGCAGCGCCCGCCGGCCCGGCCGCTACACGATCAGCTCGCTGAGCACCCTGGTGAACGCCCTGTTTGCTTCGGGGGGACCATCCACCTATGGCTCCATGCGGGATATTGAGCTCAAGCGCGAGGGGAAAACGATCACCAACTTCGATCTTTACGACGTGTTGGTGTTTGGGGACAAATCGAAAGACGTCGCGCTGCTTCCCGGCGACGTTATCTACATCCCTCCGGTTGGCCAGGAAATCGCGCTTGCCGGCAGCGTCAACCTGCCGGCAATCTACGAGATCAAGGGAGAGGACCTGCGCGGCGCAATCCGTCTGGCGGGCGGTCTCAGCTCCCTTGCCGATGGCCAGCAAGTCACCATCGAGCGCATTGAGAACCGCACCGTCCGCAAGGTCGATATCCTGCCATTGGATGGCCGGGGATTGAGCACCAAGCTCAGGGATGGAGATGTCATTCGCATCGTTTCCATCAGCCCTCGATTCGAAAATGCCGTGACCCTGCGTGGCAGCGTGGCCAACCCTGGGAGATTCCCCTGGAAAAAGGGGATGCGCATCACCGACCTGATTCCCGATAAGAACGTGCTGCTAAGCCGGGCATTCTGGAATGCGCAGAACCGGGTGATTGGGGGGTGCGAGCCGGAAAAGCCCGTCGAACTGGCTACCCCAACCTACACCCAGACTCCCAAGGAGATGCAACTGGGCCACGGCACCGCCGAGCAGGTTCAGAGCGGGGCGCAACCGGCCCCCCAGAGAGCTCTGCAGAGCAAACCTCTGCCCTCGGTGCAGGAGCTTACCCAGCCTTGCAGCCGCACGGTTACCAGCGAGACGCAGTTAAGCAAAGACATACGCAGTTCGGCGCCCGAGATCAACTTCGATTATGCCCTGATCCAGCGCCTCAACACCGTGGATCTCACCACCCGCTTGATCCCTTTCAATCTGGGCAGAGTGGTTCTGCAACGCGATCCCTCGGCGGATCTGGAACTGGAAGCCGGCGACATCGTCACCATTTTTACCCAGCGGGACGTGCGCGTACCGCAGCAGAAACAGGCAAAGTTCGTGCTGGTGGAAGGCGAAGTGGGCGCTCCCGGCGTGTACAAGATTCAGCCCGGAGACACGCTGCGCAGCGTCATACGCAGGGCGGGCGGAGTGACACCGGATGCATACCTGTTCGCCACCGAACTCACGCGCGAGTCAGCCCGCATCGAGCAACAGCGCATCCTGCGGCAAACGACGGCTGCCATATCGGCGCAGAACGATGCCCAGCGCCTGTTGCTGGCGCGCTTGCAGAATGCTACCGCCACCGGCCGGATCGTCCTGCAGATGCGGCCATCCGACAGGAGCATAGACGCTTATCCTGACATCGTTCTGGAGGACGGAGACCGCGTCGTCATTCCTTACCAGATCAAGACCGTGAATGTCATCGGCGCCATCTACAACCAGAGCGCCTATTTGTACCACTCCGGCTTGCGCGTGCACGATTATCTGAAGATGGCCGGCAACGGGACACGGGTGTCCGACAGGAAGTACACGTTGGTACTCAGGGCCGATGGATCGATCGTGGGCCGCCCCGGTGGCTTCGGCTTCTGGAAAGGAAACGTGCAAGATATGCCCGTATATCCCGGCGATACCATCGTGGTGCCTACGCGCATTTCGACCGGCTTGCTCTTGCAGGGGCTAAAAGACTGGTCGCAGATTGGGGGCCAGCTTGCCATTACCGCGGCATCGCTGGCGGTTGCGACTGGCCATTAATTATGAAGGTGAGCAAAATGCGTACTTTTAGTCCCTTTCTGCATGCGCGCCGCAGGATGCATGACCGCTGATAGTGGTTGCCTTCCTGCCCGTTGAATCGACCTCAATTTGATGCGGTTTATCCCGAACTTTTCACGCGTACATAAGTCGCCACGTCATATAAAACTAAAGTAAAAGTATCGGTGCACCTACCCCTAATAGTGTGTAAGTGCATCAAAGACTGTAACCCTCGATCGGAGTTACAGGTCTGCGAGGAAAGATGGCGCTTGGCAACATATATGTCGAGGTTGCAACGTGCCCAGATTTAGGATTGAGGTTCTATGCGTGCCCTGATTACAGGTGGTGCGGGTTTTATTGGTTCACACTTGGCCGAGCGGTTATTGCAAGACGGACACCAAGTGACCGTACTGGACGATCTGTCAACCGGCAGCATCGATAACATCAAACACTTGCGGCAACACGACCGCTTTGAATATCACCTTGAGTCCATCTTCAACCGGCCGATATTGGCGGAGCTCGTCGACGCGTGCGACGTGGTGTTCCACCTGGCCGCCGCCGTGGGCGTGCGGAACATTGTGGAGTCGCCAGTGCGCACGATCGAGACCAACGTGGGCGGCTCCGAGCTCGTGCTGCAGATGGCCAGCAAAAAGCGCAAGCGCTTCGTGATCACCTCCACCTCCGAGGTCTATGGCAAATCAACCTCTTTCCCCTTCAGCGAAGATGACGACCTGGTCCTCGGGCCGACCAACGTGGGACGCTGGAGCTACGCCTGTTCCAAAGCGCTGGACGAATTTTTGGCGCTGGCGTACTTCCACGAGCGCCGGGTGCCAGTCACGGTATTGCGGCTATTCAACACCGTCGGTCCCCGGCAGACCGGCCGCTATGGGATGGTGCTGCCGACCTTCGTGGGCCAGGCTTTGAGGAACGAGCCGGTAACGGTTTTCGGCACCGGCGAACAGTCGCGCTGCTTTGCCCACGTTTCCGACGTGGTGAACGGAATTGTCGCCTGCGCAACCAGCTCGAAGACCATCGGGCATGTATTTAACCTCGGCAATACGGAGGAGATTTCCATCAATGAGCTGGCCGCCAAGGTTATAAGCATGAGCGACTCCAGCAGTGAAATCGTCCACCTGACGTACGAGGAGGCATACGGCGAAGGCTTCGAGGACATGGCGCGCCGCGTGCCGGACCTGCGCAAAGCCGGCAAGTTCTTCGGCTACTGTCCCAAGAAATCCTTGGATGACATCATCAGCTCCGTCATCGATTATGTGCGCGACGGCGGCCGTGTAAACAGGACTGTACCTCTTGCTGCATAACTTACTGCTGCTAGCCCTGGGCGGGGGATTTTCGGCACTGCTGACTCGGCAACTGATCGGGTGGTGCCACCGGTCGGGACGCCTGCTATATCCGCGCACCGATCGCTGGTCAAGGCGGACCGTAGCCCAGTTCGGCGGCGTTCCGATCCTGATCGCGTGGGCCGGCTTGACCTTGGTTTTCGCCTCCGCGGGCGAGCAGATGCAGGTCATTGTGGCGCTTGCCTTGTGCATGGGCGCAGTCGGGCTGGCGGACGACATCTGGCGGCTGTCGCCGAGCACGAAGTTCGCGGCCCAGGTGCTGGCCGCCACCGTGGCCGTGATCGCCGGGCTTTCTTACCCGTTGGGATTGCATCCCGCCCTGAACGTTGTGTTCACGATGTTATGGATAGTCGGCCTGACCAACGCCTTCAACCTGATTGACAACATGGACGGGCTGAGCGGCGGAGTGGCAATCATTGCGCTGGTCAGCATTGTCCTGCTCATGTGGGGAGATGCGGTAATCGTGCCGGCGGGGCTTATCATGGTCGGCGCGCTGCTCGGGTTCATGGTGTTCAACGTCTCCCCGGCGCGAATCTTCATGGGCGACACCGGCAGCCTTGGGCTTGGATTCTTCCTGGCGTGCATATCAATCCTGAGCGTGCAGCGCATGAATTACGCGGCCAGCGTGCCGGTCCTGCCGGTGCTGGTCTTTTTCGTGCCCATCTTTGACACCACGCTGGTCAGCTTCACCCGCCGGCGCGGCGGGCGCCCCATCTGGGTGGGCGCGCGAGATCATTCCTCTCATCGCTTGGTGCTGCTCGGCATGAGCGAGCGGCAGGCCGTCTTCACCCTCTACATTTTCTCGGCGATCGGCGGACTCACAGCTTATCTGTGGAAGGCGCGGCCGCATTTTGGCGGCGGCTTGCTGGCGTTTTTTGCGCTGGGCGCGGCCTGGCTCTGGGTCTACCTGGCGCAGCTGGAGTTGCCGGCGGACTGGCTCTCTCAACCGGTCGATCACGACCTTCCCCTAGCGATAGGGGTAAAGAACGAAAAAGAGCAGCGATAACGCCGCCAGCAGCCACAAGCCGGCGTGGATCTCGCGGGCCTTACCCGTCACCAGCTTGCACAGCGGATAAAGCACGAACCCCGCCGTTATTCCCACCGCGATGTTGAAGGTGAACGACATCAGCGCCACTACGGCAAAGGCCGGAACCGATTCCGAGTAGTCCTCGAAATTGATTTTGCGCATCGGCGAGAGCATGAACACTCCCACCACGATCAGCGCCGGGCCGTAGGCCTGTGCCGGAATGGCAGCCACGAAGGGCGAAAAGAAGGCTGCCAGGGCGAAGCAGATCGCCACCACCAGCGTGCTCAGCCCGGTTCTCCCGCCGGCTTCGATTCCGGTTGCCGATTCGACAAACGCTCCCGAGGTTGACGTTCCCAGCATGGGCGCAACCGTAGTGGTGAGGGCGTCCACCAGCATTGGCTTCTCGATCTCGGGCAGGTTGCCGGATTCATCCAGGAATCCCGCCCGGGCCGAGAGGCCGATCAGGGTCCCCATCGTGTCCACGAAGGACATGACGAAAATCGTAAGCACGATAGGAAATGCTCCCCAAGTTAGGGCGCCGCGCAGGTCCATCTGCATCAGGATGGGGGTAATGCTTGGCGGCATGCTGACGAAATTGTGCGGTGCCGGGGCCACCCCGGCGGCGTAGGCAACAAAGGTGGTGATCACAATTCCCAGCAGGATTGCGCCCCGCATGTTGCGAATTACCAGAATGACCGTCAGGATGAACCCGAAGATGGCCACCAGTACCGGTGGGGAAGTCAGCGCTCCGGCATGTACGGGCGCGCCCGGAACGCCCAGCACAACAATGCCTGTCTGGTTGAGCCCGATGAACGTCAGGAAGAGTCCGATGCCCACGGCAAAGCTGTAGCGCAAAGAGGCCGGGATGCTCTCCACCAGCCAACTGCGCAATCGCAGCAGCGTCAGCACGACAAAGATTACGCCTGCAAAAAAGACCGCGGCCAGCGCGGTCTGCCATTTGTATCCGAGGACGCCGCAGACGGTGAAGGCAATAAAAGCGTTTTCGCCCATGTAGGGCGCAATGGCGAACGGGCGATTGGCATAAAACGCCATCAGCAGGCAGCCGAAGACCGAGGCCAGGATGGTGGCCATCATCGACGGCTCGGGCGGAATGCCGGCAGCCTTGAGAATGGCGGGGTTGACGACCACGATGTACGACATGGTGGTGAACGTCGTCAGTCCGGCAACGATCTCGCGGCTGATGCTGGTGCCGTGCTGGTCGAGGCGAAAGAAGCGCCGCAATCCTCCGCGGCTCTTGTCTTGCTTATCCATATGTATTTCCAGACAAGATAAACGCCGCCAAGTCGCAGGTCAAAGGGGAAAATAGCGCCTCGCCGGAATTGGCCAGGTTTTATTTTGGTAAACCACTACGTGGGCGGTACAATGCACCAAACCGCCAAAATGCTGCGGAAAACGCGCCAAAGCAAACGTTTGACGAATTTATCAGGGTTGCTGTGCGTTCTCGGGTAACTAGGAAAAAAATGAGCAGCGACATTGGACTAGCCAGCTATCGACCAGTCAAAGAGGCTGCGGAGTGCATTCTGGTCACCGGCGGCGCCGGCTTCATCGGCTCCAACTTTGTGCTGGAGTGGATTGGCCACGGCGGCCAGCTCGTCAATTTCGACAAGCTCACGTATGCAGGCAATCTGAAAAACCTGGTCTCCCTCAAGGACAATTCCCGTCACGTCTTCATTCGCGGCGACATCAACAACGTAACCCTTGTCCGCGACACCCTCCAGAAGTACCAGCCAGGAGCCATCGTTCACCTTGCCGCCGAAAGTCATGTAGACCGCTCGATCCTGGGGCCGGGGGAATTCATAACCACAAACGTCCAGGGCACCTTCCATTTGCTGGAAGAGGCGTTGCGTTACTGGCAGCAGTTGTCCGCCGCCCAGCGCGCAAGTTTCCGTTTCGTTCACGTCTCCACCGATGAGGTGTACGGTTCCCTGGGCCCATCTGACCTGCCGTTTACGGAGGCGTCGCCGTACTCTCCCAACAGTCCCTACGCGGCTTCCAAGGCGGCATCCGATCATTTTGTCAGGGCATATCACAACACCTACGGGCTACCGGCCATTATTACGAACTGCTCCAATAATTACGGGCCATGGCAATTTCCGGAGAAGCTGATTCCGCTGATGGTGGTCAACGCCATTGCCGGCAAGCCATTGCCTGTTTATGGCGATGGCAAGAACATCCGCGATTGGCTTTACGTGCAGGATCACTGCGAGGCCTTGCGGACGGTGGTGGCAAATGGCAGGCCGGGGGAAACATATAACATAGGCGGCGGCAGCGAGATGAGCAACCTTGACCTCGTGCAGACTCTCTGCCGCCTGCTGAACCAGTTGCTCCCGAATGGCAAAATCGGGGATTATTCGTCGCTGATTACGTTTGTGAAAGATCGTCCTGGCCATGATCGCCGCTATGCCATCGACAGCAGCAAGATTCGGCGGGAGTTGGGGTGGCAGCCGCGGGAAAGCTTTGAAGACGGACTGCGCAAGAGCGTTTGCTGGTACCTGGAAAACCAGGCCTGGGTGCGGGATCTCCAGTCGGGAGCCTACCAGGAGTGGATTCGCCTCAACTATGAGGAGAGGAGCAGCTCGTGCGGGGCATAATACTGGCGGGTGGTTCGGGAACAAGGCTTCATCCGGTAACGCAGTGCATTTCCAAGCAATTACTGCCGGTCTACGACAAGCCGATGATTTATTACCCGCTAACCACCCTGATGCTGGCGGGCATAAGGGATATTCTTGTCATCTCCACCCCGGCCGATACTCCCCGCTTTGCGGAGTTGCTTGGTGACGGCTCTCAGTGGGGCCTAAATTTAAGTTACAAGGTCCAGCCCACCCCGGGCGGCTTGGCCCAGGCATTTCTGATCGCGAAGGATTTCATTGCCGGCGGATCGTCTGCCCTGGTGCTGGGCGACAACATCTTCTACGGACAGGATCTGAGCAAGCTGCTGCGCCAGGCGGCATCGCGCGAGAGCGGGGCCACGATTTTCGCCTATGCCGTGCAGGATCCGGAGCGGTACGGGGTGGTCGAATTCGATGCGGCCGGTAACGCAATATCCATAGAGGAGAAGCCCGCGGTGGCCAAGTCGCGCTATGCGGTTACCGGGCTTTACTTCTACGACTCCGAGGTGGTGGCGATTGCCGAGTCGCTCAAGCCTTCGGCTCGTGGCGAGCTGGAAATAACCGACGTAAACAAGGCGTATCTGCAGGCCCGGCGCCTGCATGTGGAACGCATGGGCCGGGGTATGGCCTGGCTCGATACCGGAACCCATGAGGCGCTGTTTGAGGCCAGCGTGTTCATTCGCACCATCGAACGGCGGCAGGGGCTAAAGGTCGCCTGCCCCGAAGAAGTAGCCTTGCGCAGCGGCTTCATCAGTCCGGAACAGTTGCAGAGATTGATTGCCGCCATGTCGCAGACTGCCTATGCCGACTATCTGCGCCTGATCCTGCACGAGGTCGCGCCATCGAAGGCGGCTGGAGGCCGGTCGTGAACGTGGTCCGCTGCGCCATCCCGGACCTGCTGCTCTTGCAGCCGAAAGTGTTTTCGGACAGCCGTGGCAGCTTCCTCGAGATGTACAACGAGCGCACCTTCGCGCAGCTCGGGCTTGAGCAACGTTTCGTGCAGGACAATCTTTCAACTTCCAAGCGCCACGTCGTGCGCGGGCTCCATTACCAGGTCCGGCAACCCCAGGGGAAGCTGGTGCAGGTGATCTTTGGCGAAGTTTTCGATGTCGCAGTCGACCTGCGCCGTCGCTCGCCCACCTTCGGACGCCACGTCGCCCTGCGCTTGCGCGACCAGGAGCATACGGCCCTTTGGATACCGCCGGGATTCGCCCATGGTTTCGCGGTGCTGAGCGAAATGGCCTGCGTCGCCTATAAGACGACGGACTTCTATGCTCCTGAATTTGAGCGAACGGTTCTCTGGAACGATCCCGCGTTGGGCATTGCATGGCCGCTCAAGCCCGAGCAGGCGATCCTCTCCGAGAAGGACAAACGCGGCGCATTATTTTCCGAGGCCGAAGTTTTTGAAGAGCAGCTAATGGCGATGCCAGCAGAGGAACGGCGATGAAGTTGCTCATCCTCGGCCACCTTGGGCAGGTTGGAGTCGAGCTGCAGCGCACCCTGGCTCCGCTGGGAGAGCTGGCTCTGGCCGATAAGGAGTCGGTCGATCTGGCGCGGCCGCAGACGATCCGGGAGCTGCTGGCGCAGACAAACCCCGACGTAGTGGTGAATGCCGCCGCCTATACCGCAGTGGACAAGGCGGAAGCAGAGCCTGAACTGGCGCTGGCCATCAATGGCACTGCCGCGGGAGTCATCGCCGAAGAAGCTGCTCGCACTGGCGCCCTGCTTATTCATTACTCGACGGACTATGTTTTCGATGGCACAAAGCCTTCAGCCTGGGTCGAAGACAACGAGCCGAACCCGATCAATGTTTACGGCGCATCGAAACTTGCGGGCGAGAAGGCAATCACCGCGGTTGGCGGCCGGTACTACATCTTCCGCACCAGTTGGATTTATGCTGCCCATGGCGCGAATTTCTTGCGCACCATCTTGCGGCTGGCATCGGAGCGCGATGAACTGCGTATTGTCGACGACCAGATCGGGGCGCCAACCTCGGCGCCTGCGCTCGCCGAGGCAACGGCGCTTGCCATCGCCAGCAGCGTCGATTTGACAACCACTGCGGAACGGAGCGGCCGGCCCGCGTACGGTTTGTATCACATGACGTGCGCTGGGCAGGTTTCCTGGTTCGGCTTTGCCACGGAGTTCCTTGGTTGGATGGCGGCCAGAGAGCCTGGCCGGAAGCTTGCGCGCTGCATTCCAATCGCTACATCGGAATACCCGCTGCCGGCGCGACGCCCGGCGAACTCCGTGTTGTCGAACGCCAAGCTGGCCGCGGCCTTCGGCCTGCAGCTGCCTGACTGGCGAAGCGCTCTTTATCGTGTTCTGGAGGAGACATGCCGGGCCGGAGCGGGTGAGTTCGCTCGAAACTCGAAACTGGAAACTCGAGACTGATCTATGCCCGCCCGAAGCCGTGCCCGAGAGCTGGCCGCGCGTTTCAACGCGAGCGGCGACCCCTGTGGTTGGTTCGAGCCTCTCTACCGCGAGGCGGAAGAAGGCAGGAGTGAGGTTCCGTGGGCGGATTTGCGCCCCAACCCGCATCTGCTGAGCTTGTGGAGCACCCAGCCGTGGGAGGCGTCGGGGAAGACGGCGCTGGTGGTGGGCAGCGGCTTGGGCGACGACGCCGAACAACTCGCGC
>JBEKQR010000014.1:0-23495 GCA_049519515.1 Candidatus Korobacteraceae bacterium | reverse complement strand
TCTTCAAAAACCTGCAGCAGGATGTTGAAGACATCCGGATGCGCTTTTTCGATTTCGTCCAGCAGCACCACCGAATAAGGCGCGCGCTTGACGCGCTCGGTGAGCTGGCCGCCCTCCTCGTAGCCCACGTAGCCCGGAGGCGAGCCGATCAGCTTGCTGACCGAGTGCTTCTCCATGTACTCCGACATGTCGAAGCGGATCAGCGACTTTTCGCTGCCGAACATGAATTGCGCCAGCGTGCGGGCGACTTCCGTCTTGCCCACGCCCGTCGGCCCGAGAAAGAGGAACGAGCCGATGGGGCGGTTGGGGCTCTTCAGCCCGGCGCGGGAGCGGCGAATGGCGCGCGCCAAAGCGGAGATTGCTTTCTCCTGCGAGATCACGCGCTTGTGCAGCTCCTCCTCGATGCGCAGCAGCTTCTGCGACTCTTCTTCCTTGATCGAGGAGATGGGAACGCCGGTCCAGCGGCAAACCACCTCCTCGATGTCCTCGCGGGTGACGATGCCGGTGGAAGAGTCGTCCAGATGATATTTATCGCGCAGGGCGCGCAGGCTCTCGCGTTCCTTGCGCTCCTCGTCGCTGTAGAAACGCGCCTTCTCGAACTCGTGGTTGGCGATGGCGTTTTCCATGCGGTGAACGATGAACTTGATGCGCTTCTGCACCTCGGTGATCTCTTCGGGCAGGGCGGTCTGGCGCAGTTTCACCCGCGCCCCGGCCTCGTCGATCAGGTCGATCGCCTTGTCGGGCAGGAAGCGGTCGGGAATATAACGGTTGGAGTGCGAGACGGCAAAGTCGATGGCGTCTTCGGTGTAGCTGACGGCGTGGAACTTCTCGTAACGGTCCTTCACGCCGGAGAGAATCTTCTTGGCGTCTTCCTCGTTCGGTGGCGGCACCTTCACCGCCTGGAAGCGGCGCTCCAGCGACCGGTCCTTTTCTATCGACTTGCGGTATTCGGCCGGGGTGGTCGCGCCGATGCACTGAATCTCGCCGCGCGAAAGCGCCGGCTTGAGAATGTTGGCGGCGTCCAGCGACCCCTCGGCGGAGCCGGCGCCCACCAGCGTGTGCAGTTCGTCTATGAAGATGATGCAGTTCTGCGACTCCATCAGCTCTTTCATGATGGTCTTCAGCCGCTCTTCGAACTGGCCGCGATACTTGGTTCCGGCCACGATCAGCGAGAGATCCAGCGCCAGAATGCGCTTGTCCGCCAGGAAGGAGGGCACTTCGCCGTCGGCAATGCGCTGCGCCAGGCCTTCCACGATGGCCGTCTTGCCCACGCCGGGCTCGCCGATCAGCACCGGGTTGTTCTTGGTGCGGCGGCAAAGAATCTGGATGGCGCGTTCTACTTCCTGCTCCCGCCCCACCAGCGGGTCGAGCTGGTTCTCCATGGCCGACTGGGTAAGATCGCGCGAGAACTCCGCCAGCAGCGACGACTCGCGGCTGCGCTGCGGCTGCGCCTGCACCTTTTCCTGGGTGGTGCGCTGCATCTCGTCGCGGATGGTCTGCAGCTTGAGCCCGCGCTCGTGCAGAATCTCCGCGGCAAAGCACTTTTCTTCCCGCAGCAGGCCGAGCAGCAGGTGCTCGGTGCCGATGTGCTTGTGGGAAAGACGTTCTGCCTCCTCGGCGGCATAGGCCAGCACCCGTTTGCACTCGTTGCTGAGCGGCAGATCGACGCTGGTCGAAACCTTTTCGCGTACGGTCGTGTGCCCCTCGATTTGCTTGCGAATGGAGTCCACCGACGAATGCTGCCGGAGAAAGCGATTGGTCAAGGCTTTGTCCTCGCGCAGCAGTCCCAGCAGCAGGTGCTCCGTCTCGATGTACGGGGAACCAAACTGGCTGGCCTCATAGCGCGCGAAGAAAATGACGCGTCTCGCTTTTTCGGTGTACCGTTCAAACATTTCGCTTCTCCGAAGGCCCTTGAACCGGCCGCCCAACTCCAAAACAGGTTCCCGGTAAACGCCGCGTGCGCGCTTTCCAGGAGAAAAACTGAGCGGGACCCAAAGCCCTGATTCCCACCTTACTCTATTGTTTACCTCTCATTCATCCCAGCCCGCAATCCGATTTGCAAAATTACCGAACCATCGGCCTTGGCCTTCCGGGCTTCCCAACGAGCTCCGGTGCTGCGCGTTGGAGGCCAAGCTGATCGTGCAATCTGCTTGCAATCGCCCCGCCGCGGCAGAGGCTCGCGTCAGCAGCGGTGGCAGTGCAGGTCCTTGTCTCCAGGTTACACCGGCAACGACTCCGGTGCGATCTCCTCGATGCGCCCGCCGTGCAGCAGCAGCACGCGCTGGCAGCGCCGTGCAAAGGCAAGATTGTGGGTCACCATCAGGGAGGTCAGCCGGTATTCGGCATGCAGCCTGGAAATCAAGGCAAAAACAGCATCCGCCGTGCGCGTGTCGAGATCGCCTGTAGGCTCGTCCGCCATCAACAGCCGCGGCCTGGTAACCAGCGCCCGGGCCAGCGAGACGCGCTGTTGTTCGCCCCCGGAAAGTTCCCCGGGGCGATGATGACCGCGCTCCGCCAACCCCACTTCGCGCAACCAGTTTGCCGCCTCGGCTTCCGCCTTGCGCCTGCCCCAGCTCCGGAGCAGCAGTGGCATGGCAATATTCTCAATCGCCGTGAACTCGGGAAGCAGATAGTGGAACTGCCAGACAAACCCGATCTCACGGTTGCGGAACTCGGCGGCGGCTTCCTGGGATAGCGCGTGAAGACTGAGGTTGGCGCAGTATATGTCACCTTCGGTCGGCCTATCAAGCGTGCCCAACAAATGCAACAAAGTGCTTTTGCCGGTGCCCGATTCGCCCACGATCGCCAACATCTCTCCCTTTTGTACCTGGAAGGACAAATTTTCAAAGAGCACTAACTCGGAGCTTCCGGAACGGAATACCTTCTTCAGCCCCTCCGCTCGCAAAAAAACTTCGTCTCCTGCCATTAGATGCGGGTAGCTCCATTCCCGGTTCAGGTTTCCCGCGCCCATTATCGGGGCAACCTGTTACTAAAATTAGAACACGAGGAGCGGAAAAAGTTCATCAATTTAACCCCCGAAGACCGGCATAACGCCCCAGGCGGCGGAAAAACGCCACACTGCGTGTTGGCAACCTGGGAACGCCTGGGCGCGCACTCCTCTCCGAAATGATATTGACGGTTACGGTCTCCGCCCGGTTATTCATATTTTTGATGGCATCGATCAGTTCTGGAACTTGAGTCGCTTTCGAGGCCCTTCGACTCGCTTCGCTCGCTCAGGGCAAGCTAACAACGAGGCGCGAAGCGCCGAGAGTCTCGAACCGCTTGCTCAGGATGGCCCTTAAGTCTAAAGATAAGCCGCTGGCAGACCTGAATGGCCCTTACTCGTAGCGCAGCGCTTCGGCGGGAAGAATTCTGGAAGCCGAATACGACGGGTAAACGGTGGCGATGAAACTAACCCCAAGCGCCACCAGCGAGACGAGCACCCCATCGAATACCCGGGGAGCGAACGGCACGTAATCAATCGAGTAAACCTCGGCGGAAAGAGCGATCAGGCGATAGTGGCCGCCGGCCCAGGACAGGGCGTAGCCAAGCGCCAGCCCGATTGCCGTGCCGATGATCCCGATAAGCATGCCTTGCAGGATGAAAATCCGCCGCACCTGCCGTGTGGTGGCGCCCATCGAGACCAGGACCGCAATATCTTTTGTTTTTTCCATCACCATCATGATCAGCGAGATCAGGATGTTCAGCGCGGCTACGAACACGATCAGCCCGATGGTGATCAGGGTGACCATCCGCTCCAGCCGCAGGGCGCGGAACAGCGCACGGTTCTGCTCCATCCAGTTGGTGGACTGGAAGCCCTTGCCCGCCTCCTGCCGCAGCACCTCTCCGACTTCGCCTGCCTTGTAGATGTCGTCGAGCTTGAACTCCAGCACGGAAACCAGGTCGCCGAGCCCGAACAGGCGCTGCGAGTCCGCCAGGTCGGTCAATGCCCAGGCGGAATCGTAGTCGTAGAACCCGGACTGGAAGATGCCGGCCACTTTGAAGCGCACGTACTTGGGCACGATCCCAAAAGGCGTCAGCTCGCCCTGCGGACTGGTCACCAGCACCACCGAGTTGACCCTGGCCCCAAGCTCGTCGGCCATGTCCTTGCCCAGGATGATGGGCGGGAGCGCCTCAAACCTCTCCCGCACGCCCGCCAGCGACGAAGGGGAAGCCGTAGAGAGATCGCCGGCCGTGGTATCTCTGTTTGCCGGGGAGCCGGCAGGCGCTCCTTTTTCCTGAGCCGGTGCCCGCCCGGCCTCGTGCCGCTGCTGGGCCTCGGTCAGCGGCAGCGCCGAACCCTGGTTGACGTAGCTGAGCAATTCGCTGACGCCGCGCTCGCGTTCCGGCAAAATGCCCTTGAGCACCGCGCCCTTGGCCCGCGCCCCGCGCGAGATTAGAACCTGCTCGTAAATGGCGGGCGAACCGGCGATCACGTGCGGCGTCTTGACGAGGCGGTCGAGCAAGGGCCGCCACTCCTTGATGCCGTCGTTTTCAATGCGCATCAGATTGACGTGCGAGGTCGATCCCAGCAGCCGCTCCTGCAGGTCCTGCCGGAAACCGTTGTTGATGGCCAGCGCGATGATCAGCGAAGCCACGCCCGCCGCTACCCCGAGGACGGAAATAACCGTAATCACGCCAATGACGGCCTGGCGCCGCTTGGCGCGCAGATAACGGGCGGCGATGAAAAGTTCAAATCGCATTTCAGACCAGTTTCGAGTTTCCAGTTTCGAGTTTCGAGCTAAAGCAGCCGAAGCAGCCTACATTTTGAAACTTGAAACTCGAAACTTGAAACTTTTCTATCAACGATATTCAACTCTAAAGTCAAAAATCTGAAATCAAACATACACCTTCACTTCCATCGCGGCACAATCACCGGCACCCGCCGCTTGTATTCCCGGTACGCCGCGCCGAAGCGCTGCTCCAGTTCGCGCTCTTCAGCGCGGATCATCGCCGCCCCGGCCACCACCGCGAAGGCGGTCAAAGACCAGCAGGCAAGCGAGCCGGTGCCAATGTCCCAGCCCAGCATAATGCAAAGATGGCCAAGGTAGAGGGGGTGGCGCACGCGGCCCTGAATTCCGGTGGTGACCAATTGGTTGTCCCGGCGCGAGGGATTCAGCTCCGGACGGCCGATGATCCGCCAAAACCTCAGGCCACGCACCCCGGCGCCCTCGACAAAGATTGCCACCGCCCAGAAAGGCGCGGCCAATACCCAGCTCCAGCCGGTTTGGTAGAGCACCACAAGACGCCACGGCGAGCTGACGAGCCACGCCAAGACCCAGAGCGCGATCCAGACGATTCCAATCAATGGCAGGCCGCGCGGGCGCTTGCGCCAGAAGCCGGCGAACGGATGCACCATGAGCCAGAGCAGCGGTACGCTGGCATAGATTCCGCAAATGAGCCAGCCGAGATCAAGAAGAATAGTTTCCAGTTTCGAGTTTCCAGTTTCGAGTCTTAAGCGAATGGAGTTGCTTCTCGCCTCACATTCGCAACTGCGGCAAGTGTTGACCGCCCTGGGTAATGGCGTTCACCAGCGCGACGCCGATCCCGCAATCTTCAATCTGAAATCTACAATCTTCAATCCGACTACTTCACCACCGTCTTGGCCGTCACCACGTTATCGGCGCGGTCATAGACCCGGATAACGACGATGTGTTCCTCTGGCGCTGCGGAAGCGGGCGGTGCGGCGCGTCCTTTGCCGCGCCCCGGGGCCGTTCTCTTTGGCGCTGCCGGAGTCTGGCCAGATGCTTCCGGCTCAGTCCATGGCAAAGCTTGCGTTTGCTGGGATGCAGCCAGCGGGACGAAGAAGTCGTAGTTCTCGCTGCGGGCGTCGGAAATCTCGCCCACCGGCGTCACCACCTGCCAGTGTCCGGCGTCAACGGAGTACTCGGCGCGCTGGATGATCGAGAACGAATCGCCGGCGGTGAAGCTGATCCGCAAGCCATCGCCCTCCAACCTTGCTTTCAGGTTGGAGATGCCCGGAGGCGTCGTGTCCACTTCAAAGTGCGGGCTGTCTTTCCATCCGGTCAGCGCCTCGCTGGGGGCATGGGAAGGCGCGTCGGAGGCGACCACGCGCAGCGTATATCCGCCATCCGGAAGCAGGGTCGGATCGAAAGTGTAAGTGCGCTCGGAGATTTCGTCTTTCAGCAGCAGCCAGCGGCGGTCGCCGTCGGCGCGATAGTAGATGGAGAAGCTCAACTGGTCGCCGTTGTCGTCGTGGGCGGCCCAGCGTACGAAGATGTTGCCGTGGCCAGGGACGCCGCCGTCTGGCCGCGGTGGCGCCGGAGCCGGGCCGGCAGGAGCAGGTGCGGCCGGTCCGATCGTGTATACCGGGCCAATTGGATGTGCCGGGCCGACAGTGGGTGTGGTGCTGTTCGCCCTGCCGCCAACCACTACCGTGACCTCGTCCACCTTCGGAGCGACGTTTTTGGACAGATAGTTCAGTTGCACCCTGCTGAGACGCGGCGCGGGCGAACCTGAGCGCAGAACCGCGCGCCACTGCACATAGCGGGCGGAGGGAACCCCGGTCTCCGACGCGCCCGCAAGATCGATCTTGTGCCAGGGGCTCCAGTTGCGGTCGGGATTGTCGACATTGCCGCTGCGGGCGTAAAGATCAACCGTGCCCTGGCCAAACATTTCGGCCCTTCCCCAGCGGGAAAAGATCCTGGCGTCGAAGACGTCGCTGTCAAAGGTGCCCTCGCGCTGCGCGGACTCTTCCATGAGGAAGACCTTGCCGAGATTGCTGCAGATGGTGTAAATTCCGCCGTCCCGAGCGGGGGCAAAGCCGGTGACCTGGTTGGCGCTGGCCTTCGGCAGGTCGGAGAACCTGCCGTTGTTGTCAACCGCATAGATCTTGCCTTTGTTGCCGGTGCCGGCGATCAGCCGTCCATTGCGATCGAAGGTGAGGGCATAGACCAAGTCCTCGCGCGAGCTCCAGATGCGTTTAGGCGAGCCGTCGGGCGCGATGCGATATATCTCCGAGCCAAAGGCCCCCAGTCCCGGCAGGGGGAGCGCCGGCGCGGCCGCGGTGGGAGCAACAGGCCCGGCGGTGGGGGGCCTGGCTGCTCCGGGAGGGGTCATGGCGGGAGGTGTAACCGTAACCGGATGCGCGGTTATGCCTGGCGCCGGTGGTGCCGGTCGTCGCTCGCCTACAGCCGAAGCATAGATATTTCCCTGGGCGTCCAGCGCCAGAGCGGTGATCTCTTTCTTCGCAGCCCCATAAAGAACGAAGCCCTGTCCGGCGGGCGTAATGCGATAGACCAGCCCGCTGCCATCCGAGCCGGCGATTAAATTGCCGTCGCGGTCGAGCGCCAGGGCGCGGATGTGGGCCTCGTCGCTTTTGAAAAACACGGAGCCGCTGCCGTCTTTATCCACTCGATAGATCTCGCCGTGGTCGCCGGTGGCGACGTGCAAGCGTCCTTGGGGATCAAGCGCGAGCGCCCAGATGTACTTGGTTTTGGGATCGAAGTAGACCTGGGAGGTGTAGTTGGGGTCCACCCGCCCGCTGGCCGCTGGCGGCTTCTCCGCGGCGGTGGCTGCTGTTTTTGCGTCTGCCGGGGCGGACTTCGGGACAGGTGTTGCGTCTGCGCTTCCGGGAGTGCGGGTTATGCGGTAGACACGGCCGTCAGGCGAGGTGGCGGCGTAGATGGCGCCGCTGCGGTCCGCGGCCAAAGCTTGTACCTGTAACTCCGGGGCGGCAAAGATGACGCTGACCTCCCCTTGCGGAGTTATGCGGTAGACGCGGGCAGGCGTCCCGGCGGCGGCGTAGAGATTTCCCTGGGCATCGCTCGCCACCGACCACAGGTACGTGGACGCAGTGGTGCCAATCTGCCGGAAGGCGGGCGCCAGCTCCAACACGCCGTCGCTGCGGATGGAGACGCCTTTCGCCGTGCCCTTTTCGAATTCCTCGAATTTTGATTGCTCCCAGTAGCGGGTGTTCTGAGCAGCAGCCGTCAAAGCAAGCAGGAGGACAACAGCCCAGGCGCAAAAGCGCCGCCGTCTGGCGTTGATCCCGACAAGAATGCGTTGCAGAAGTTTGATCATGTTGGCTTAAGGAATGGTAAACCACGGGAAGCTGTTTTGCTTGCCGCCGGGCAGACGGAGGATCAGCCGCAATCGGCTGGGCTAGAGATCCTTCGCTTCGCTCAGGATTTCTTTCACCCCAGCAGAAACAAACGCGGTTTCTGCCGTGGTGCCCCACGTTCGCCCGCCGTTGGCTAACGTGGGGTAGTTTCGCGGCTTTTAAGATAGCAACTACCCCACCTTAGCGTCGAACAACGCGACGCGAAGGTGGGGCACCCACCAGCTTAATTTACAGGGCCAGACTAACGCACGTTGACCGTAATGAGCTGCTGGCCGGCGACAACATAGTCCAGCGCCGTTGAAGCCTCGTTGACCGACGACTCCGCGGTGATCACCATGTCCTGCGTGCCGCGCATGCCCTCCATCACGTTCATCACCGAAAGCGGCAGGGCCGGCATGATCTTGTCCTGCACGGTGGCCTGCGGATTGGCCTCCAGCAGCGACACGTACAGGTGATCGTTCGCATGCTTCTTGTTCAGCATGGCGATGGTCTCGGCAAGGTCCCAGCTACGTCCGGGCACCAAGCCCTGGCGCTGCAGGCGGTCGAGGGTCTCGCCGTCGCTTACCAGGATGCGCAGCGTCCCCCGCGGAGCGGAGGTGGGAATGCGAATCGGAATCTGCCGCACCAGGCGTTCGCCGCGATACGGGCGCAGCACGGTTTCCACCACGATCTCATCGCCCGGACGTGCTTCGGTGACATCCGTGCGGGCGGTTTCCAGCCGCGCGAAACGCCGCTCCCCCATCATCGTCAGGTTCAGCTCGACGCCGGTAATATCGGGCCGCTGGTAAGGGTTTTCCGCGATGCGCGAGAAATTCTGGCCTACTGCAGCGGCGATAGCGGCCGCGGTCGGCTGCCCGCCGTCGGAGGGCGCGTACATATCGTTGAGCGTCACCTTGGAGAATCCGGCGATGTTGATGCTGCCGTTCACGCGGAAGGTCGTGTCCTCGCCGTACTCGTTGGTGCCCTGGATGGCGTTGTAAACCGCGGCCGTCATCACCACCGGCGTAATACGCGCCTGGTTCAGCACTTCAAAGTGATAGGTGTGGGGACGCGCCGCGCCGTTGATGTTCAGGGTAACGGGAATCATGCGCGGCTCTTTGCCAAAGCGCCCCAGAATGCCGTTGTGGCGATCCTGCACAAAAGCGCCGATGGTCTCGGTGGCCATGGCGATCTTGAAGGAGTTTGCCGGTGAAGGCAGGGTAGCCAGCACCTGTGACTTCGTCATCGGCATGTCGATCATGCCGCTTCCCATCAGCGGATGCCCGCAGGCCAGCAGGCGATTGGCATCCACGTAGGTCACCGTGCAGGTGGCGCTGATATCCATATCGCCGCGCACCAGTACCGCTCCCACCGAAGAACCCGGCTGGATGGGAACCGGGTCCTTGACGTTAGGATCGGCGGAGCCGGCGCCCATCACCGGCATGATGCCTGCCTGGGCAAACTGCGCGGCGAAGCGCTGCAGCGTCTCCTGACGGAAGCCATTGAATACCAGCGGCGTATCGATCGGCTGCAGATAGCTGGCCACGGAGGCGATCTGAGGAGCCTCGCCCGGCCCGGAGGTCCGCACCACAGCCGTGGCAGGAGTCGGGGGGGCGGGCGCGCCGGCTACCGGGCTGGCGTCCGTTTCGTTGATTTCCAGCATCGAGGCAATGGGAGTGACGCCGGCGATGGGTTCCTTCGAGAACTGGCCGATGCGAAAAGCCAGCGCCCCGATCAGCTTACCGTCAATATAGACCGGGCTGCCGCTCATGCCGGCAACCACGCCGGTATATTCGGGCTTCTTTCCGTGCAGGCGAACCAGGATGACGTCGCTATTCGGCCCGGTCATGTTGCGCAGAACGCCAAGCACTTCCACCTGCATGGGTTCCGGCTTGCTGCCTTCGTAAACCGTGTACGCGGTGCCTTGCATTCCCGCCTTTATATCCTGCACCGGCATGATGGGAACGCTCAGCTTTGGTTCGATGGCAAGAGCAGGAGCCGCCAGGGCAAAGACCAAGGCCAGCAGGCAAGTTACAACCATCAGCGGACCCGGGCTGGCGAGCTCCGGAAGTGCAACGAAACGGTTTCGCATTCTACTCCTGCTCCTGCAGCAGCTCACGTGAACTACTTAGCCCGCTACAACTGCCCTGGAATGTTAGATAAGTATTGGAATATCGAGAGCTATACTACCAGAGAGTCTGACCCTAGAGCGGCAGCATGAGCCTTAGAGTACTTGGGAAGATACTTAGTGCGGCGCGAATATTCTTAGTACTGACCGTCGCCTGGACGCTTCTGCTGCCGGCAAAGGGGGCGTTGGCGCAAGCGCCAGCCGCTCAGCCACCCGCCCAGCCGAGTAGGCAGCGCTGGTGGAGTAGGGTCAGGGATTCGAGACTATCAAGGCAGGCTCAATGGTCTATCTATTCATCTTCAACGACTCTCCTTACGGCACGCAACGCACCTATAACGGGCTTCGCCTGGCCGTGAGCTTGGCTAAACCGGCCGGGAACGAACTATTTATCTTTTTGCTGGGGGATGGCGTGTTGACCGGCCTGGGCCAGCCCGCGCCCATGAACGCCTTTTACAACCCGCAGGAGATGCTGAAATAGCTTGTGCAGCGCGGAACCCGGATTGGCGCTTGTCGCACCTGCCTGGAAGCGCGCGGAATCGGGGACGAAATGCTGCTCGAGGGCGTGCAGCGATGCACCCTGGACGATCTTTCGGCCTGGACCGAAGAGGCCGACAAGGTGCTCAGCTTCTGACTACGCCTGCCAGCGAGGCTGTAACCAAGCCGCTCGAAATGGATGCGTACCTCTTGGAGCTGCGCGAACCTTACCGTACGGGCGCGAAGCTTCCGGATTAGGTATGCTGAAGTATGTCGCTCGTGCGCTTTCTGATGATGCTTTCGCTGGTGGTTTGGCTGGGCGGGATCGTGTTCTTCGCTTTCGTGCTGGCGCCCACGGTCTTCGCCGTGCTTCCCACCCACCATCTGGCGGGCATGGTGGTGAATCGCTCGCTTGGGCTGCTGCATTGGATGGGCCTGTTCTCCGGCATGGTTTACCTGGTCTGCGGCACGATCCTGTCGCGCCGTGAAGGCGGCCCGCCGTTACCACTGGTTCGCAACACGCTTGTGACGTTGATGATCGTGCTGGTACTGGTCTCGCAATTCGGCATTACTCCCCGCATGAACGAACTGCGCGCCGATATGGGCGTGATCGATAACGTGGCGCCGGCCGATTCGCGGCGCGTGGCCTTCAACCGCCTGCATGCCTGGTCCACCGGCGCCGAGGGTGCCATCCTGGCGCTGGGGCTTGCGGTTCTAGGTCTCACCACCCGGCGTTTATCATGATCGGCTCTCCGCGGGCGTCATCCGCGCAAAGCGCAGGGGCAGGCGCCCTCGCCTGCCCTGGGCGGCCTAGGGCGGCCGCCCTACGCAGTTCTGTTTCTCACCGCGGGCGTTTATCATAGAGACCGGCTTCCTCGTATCATCCCCCGGAACGTGAATCGAGCCGGGCGCGCAGACCTCAGCAGATGCTGATTTCGCGTCTGTTGGGTGGACGGTGCGCCCGCATGATGATCGTCATGAGAACTGGAATCATCGGCCTGCCGCAAGTAGGCAAGACTTCGCTATTTAAGATCCTGACCAGGTCGGAAGGCTCGGCGCATGCCCGCACCAATCCGCGCGAGGCGCACATTGGGGTGGCCCTGGTTCCCGATGACCGCCTCGACCGGCTGGCCAAGCTCTACAACCCCCGCAAGCTCGTGCACGCCCACGTGGAATACGCCGATGTGGCCGCCATCGGGCAGGAGGCGCTGAAGGAAACCGCTTTCCTGGCCAACCTGCGCACGGTGGACGCCCTGGCGCACGTGGTTCGCGCCTTCCAGGACCCTGCCATCCCGCACACCGGAGAGATCGATCCTCTGCGCGACATCAAAAACGTCGACTTCGACCTCATCGTCAGCGACCTGGGGCAGGTGGAAGCCCGGCTCGACCGCATGCAGAAGGACCTGAAGAAGAAAAAGACTCCGGAGCTGGAGCGCGAAAACGAGCTGCTCCTCCGGGCCAAGGCCCATCTGGAGACGGAGCGGCCGCTGCGCGAGATGGAGATGGCCAAGGACGAGAAGAAGATTGTCCGCGGCTTCATGTTCCTCAGCGAGAAGCCCATGCTCTACGTGCTCAACATCGGCGAAAGCCCGCAGCTCGGTAATGACCTGGAGCGCGCCGTGGACACCTACAAGGTGCGCGCAGTGGCGTCGCGCGCCAACGCCGGCGCCACCGCCATCTGCGGCAAGGTCGAGGCGGAGCTGGCGGAGATGAGCGACGAAGAAGCCGCCGAGTTCCTTTCCAGCTACGGGCTGGCCGAGAGCGGCCTGAGCCGCTTGATTCGCACCAGCTACCAGTTGCTGGGGTTGATTTCGTTCTTCACCGTGGGAGAAGACGAGTGCCGCGCCTGGACCATCGAAAAGAACACGCGCGCGGTAAACGCCGCGGGAGCAATACATACCGACCTGGAAAAACACTTCATCCGCGCCGAAACGATTCGCTGGGACGCCCTGCTGGAACTGGGCTCGGAGGCGGCTGCGCGCGCCGCCGGTAAACTGCGGCTCGAGGGCAAAGACTATATCGTCCAGGACGGAGATATCCTGCACATCAGGCATAGCGGGTAGGGTAGTGAACCAACAGCAAAGAACCGGGCCGTGAATCTTCTTCGCGCTCATGATTCTGCCCGGCGTCTTTTCCACTTGCCCTGATCGCCTGCGCGGGAGAGACTGGTAACAACGCTTGCGAAAAAGGAATGGTTGTCTGCAAGTAAGAATCAAGCCAAAGGAGAAGCCACATGCCATTCGTACAGATAGAGATGTTCGAGGGCCGCACGGTCGATCAAAAGCGCAAAATGGTGAAAGGGATTACGGAAGCGATCTGCACGTCCTTGTCGGTTCCGGACAGCGCCGTCACCATTATCATCAGGGAAATGGTCAAGACCAACATGGCCAAGGCAGGCAAGTTGCGCTGCGACGAGGTCCCTGCGCCTCAGCTCGCGCATAAGTGAGCTTTGGCGAAGACGGGCCGCATTGATATATTGGTGTAGTCGGATTGCTTTGGGTTTTGCGTGGAGGGGCTGCTTCCAGGCGAGAGGAAGGATAGCGGCCTTTTCGCCTTGCGCGGTTCGCGTTAGCAGCCTGAACCGTCCGGGAGTTTCCGGCAGTTTTTCGAAGTAACCACAGGGAGAGAATGAGTATGGACTTAAAAGGTGTTTATCCGGCGATGGTCACCCCGCTTACGCCGGACGAGAACGTAGATAAGGCCGGCATGCGCAAGGTCGTTCGCTTCTGCCTGGAGGGCGGCGTACACGGCGTCGTCGTATTGGGCAGCACAGGCGAGTTTCCGGCGATGACCGATGCCATGCGCCAGGACGCCATCGAAACGGTGCTGGACGAGGTGAACGGAAAAGTTCCGGTGCTGATAGGCTGCGGCGACACGGGAACGAAAAAGACGATTGAGCAGGTGCGGGTGGCTTCCAAGACCAAAGCTGATGGCGTGCTGGTGGCGATCCCATACTACTTCCCGCTCGACCAAGGTGGGGTAATGCGGCACTTCCAGGCGGTGGCCGATGCATCCACCAAGCCTGTGGTCGTCTACAACTTTCCCCAGATGACCAAGATTCCGATCGCGCCTGATACTCTGGCCAAGCTCTCTGCCCATCCCAACATCATCGGCGTGAAAGATAGCTGCGGCGATTTCGTCAACCTGCAACGCTTTCTTGAGGCAACCGGCCCCGGATTTACGGTCTTTCCCGGAAATCCCGCGCTCGGCCTCGCCGGTTACCAGATGGGCGCCAAAGGCGGCATTTACGCTGGCGCCAGCCTGGTGCCCAAGCTCTGCGCCGATGTCTACGAAGCCTTTGTCCGTGGCGATCTGAAGACGGCCGTCGCCCTGCAGAAGAAAGCTTCTCTGATTCCGCTGATGGGGCAGTTTGGTGGTAACGCCGCGGTGATCAAGTTCGTGCTGAGCATCATGGGCATCTGCGGCCCAACCGCTTCGGCTCCGATGGCCTTGAACCCGGGCCAGGAGGAGAAGATCTTCGCCTGGATGCGCACGCTCGGTGTTGAAGTAGGCGGGAAGGCCGCAAAGGCATAGATCATAGATACAGTCACCCCCGGCAAAGGCAATAACGGCGTTTGCTGGGGACCCGCATCTTCCGGAATTCCCCGGTGCGAGCTATATGCCACGGCCGGGGAACAACTGCATGTTCGTGCTTGCTGGGGTAATTCCGCCTGGTTTGCTTATTCTTCTTGCGTCAGCGTATCAAATTCAAAGCTCTACTCAATTCCCGGTAGTTTTGCGCCGCACCTTAATTCAAAGTAGAATCTCCTTGCATTATCTTTGTTGGGTCTCGGAACCATAGCCGAATTTGGCTTGACAGCATAGCTAGCGAGGATTGTCAAAGGAGACCGAATGGATACGAAAAGCATTCTTTCCCAACTTCGCGCCGAGCGAGCCCGCATTGATCAGGCGATCGCCGCGCTTCAAACTCTGGACGGCACCGGTGGGAGATTCCGTCGTCGTCGCGGCAGTGCCGGTGCTTCCGCCATTAAGGCAGCTCCCGCCGCCAGGCGCCGCAGGCGCATGAGCGCAGCCGCCCGCAAGCACTTGTCGGAGATGATGAAGAAGCGTTGGGCCGCAAGAAAGAAGGCCAAGGGCGGGTAAGCTCATTGAGCTGATGGGAAAAGAACTCCCGGGGCGGCATGGGCGCCGCCCCACGGTATTATCCCCTATTCACAAGCCGCGTTCAGCGTTTTCAACCTGACAAGCGCAACTGCGGCACTGTTGGCTATTCCGGTGTCAAACGTTACGCCTTCCTGATCGTGGCAATTGCAACCAGAGCGGAACTGGCTCAGTAGTTCACATTACCGCCGTAACTTGCGCGGCAGTTTCGTCAGCGCTATTTTGTGCGTGGGTACGAACAGCCTGTCCGGTAGTCAAGCCGATGTCTCTTGGGGGAGGATGCCGGCTTGCAACAGTCTCTTTGAAGATCTCACCTTTTTCTGCAGTCTCTACCAACCTATCCCCCTACCTCCTTCTACCCTTGACGCTTTATCACGGCGACAGACATCATTTTTGATCCAGCCTTTTTATCAGACCGATGCTTATCAGACGCCATACCGCTTCCATAGCCGGAACCACGGATTGGCGGCATAGGTTTCATCATGCTTCTGGTTTGCGGCCTTCCAATCCGCCATCTGGAGCCGTCTCGGGTCGGGCAGCGAAAGCATTTGCTCCAGCAACTCTATTTCGGCGATGGTCTTTTCGACATCCATGTCTTGGAGTACAGATGCCGGAAGCGCGGGACCGGATTCCCTCCACCTCGGCAAACGCGGGTCAGAACCGGTTGCGGTAAACTGTTTCCCGGGAGGCTCGCCATGAGCAAGCACTCACGCCGCGCGGCCATTCTCCTGAGCGCCGCCCTGCTGGCCTCATTCATCTTTGTTCGGGCCTACACCCCGGCGGGCGCCAACCCGTCACCTGCCGGGGACCCCGCGCAGAGTTCCGATCACCCCAACCGTGCCAAATCAGCCAAGGCCCCTGACTCCAGTTCACAAGGAGGTGGTACCGTGCCATTTGCCATGAAAACAACGGCATTCCCGGAGGGCGCTTTAATTCCCAAGAAGTATACCTGCGATGGCGCTGATGTTTCTCCCGCCCTGAGCTGGCATGATGCTCCGGCGGAAACGCAGTCGTTTGCTCTCATTGCGGATGATCCTGACGCCCCTAAGGGCACATGGACGCATTGGATCATGTGGAACATACCCGCCAAAACGGCGGCCTTGCCGGAAGCCGTGCCGAAGACGGAGGAGTCTTCCGACGGCACGCGTCAAGGCAAGAACGACTTCCAACGAATCGGTTACGGCGGCCCCTGTCCGCCTCCGGGCAAACCACATCGCTATTTCTTCAAACTGTATGCCCTTAGCGCCAAGCTCGAAGTAAAGCCAGGGGCCGGCAGGAACGAACTGGAACGCGCCATGAAGGGACACATCCTCTCACAGGTGGAAGTTATGGGTAAGTACGGGCGCTGATTCCGGGGTCCCCAGCGAGCGCCGTATTTGCGCTTGCTGGGGACATCACAGAAGCTTACCATCCCGAGTTCAACGAAGCGCGGCCGACCACGAAATGATTTCTTGCGTGACGCGTGTGTGGCAGATGTGAGCAACCTCACTCCCGCTCGGGTCACGAGTTACAGAAGCCGAACACCGCTCGCCATTAGGGTCGAATACATCACCCCGTTTCCCCCTTGGGGTTCCCATCGAATGCCTCCTGGTGATTGATGGGGTCAGGAAGTAAGGATGTGCTGATGGTCGGTAAGTGTGCGAACAGCTGGTGCCTGGCTACTCCTCACGATCACACGGGAAAGTTGTTCCGGGTCGAGATTGACGTTGGCAGCAAGGCCGGCAAATGCCGGCAGGAGACGACGGACCTCTGGCTATGCGCTCGTTGCGCGGCGGAGATGGACGTCAGAGTCGAAGTCTCCGGAGATACGGTCAGGGTGAGACTCTCAAAGATCGAGCGCAGCGAGGACTCGCCCGCGGCGATATCCGCTCGGCCGAATTAAAAATCCCAGTCGAGGCGAGCCACAGAACATCCCCAAAGGGCCGGAGACTATTTCCCTGCCGCCTGCGTCAAGGAAGGTTCCTCACTGATCGGCATTACTGGCACCTTGTCAGGAATGATCAGCGAAGCTTCGGTTGCAGCCTTGACCTGGTCCACGGTGACGCCGGGAGCCAGTTCGCGCAGAACCAGGCCGTCGTTCGTCGGCTCCAGGACGGCCAACTCGGTTACCACCAGGTTGACCCTGCGCACCGAGGTAAGCGGCAGGGTGCACTTCTTGATGATTTTCGACTTGCCTTTGGCCGTATGGGTCATGGAGACGATAACGCGCTTGGCCCCGGTCACCAAATCCATGGCGCCGCCCATGCCGGCCACCATCTTGCCGGGCACGATCCAGTTGGCCAACTGGCCGCCCTGGTCGACTTCCAACCCGCCGAGCACGGTGATGTCGAGATGGCCGCCACGAATCAGGCCGAAGGAAAGGCAGCTATCGATGCTGGCCGCGCCCGGAATCGCACCCACATAGCCTCCGCCCGCGTCGGTAAGTGAGGGGTCTTCCATGCCTTGCCGCGGAACCGGGGCCATGCCGATGATGCCATTCTCAGACTGAAAATAAACCTCCATCTCCGGAGGCAGATACTTGGGCACCAAAGTAGGCAGGCCGATGCCGAGGTTGACCAGGTCCCCATCTTTAAGTTCCAGAGCTACCCGTTTCGCGATGACGACTTTATCTTCCATATGTTGCCTGCCCCCTTTCGATCAGGTAGTCCACCACCGGGAATGGAGTGGCAACCGAGTCCGGGGTAATCATCCCGACGGGAACGATGTGCTCGGCTTCCACGATGACGGTCTTGGCCGCGGTGGCCATGACCATGTTGAAGTTGCGAGCGGTGAGCGAGTATTCCAGGTTGCCGCGATAATCAGCGCGATGAGCGGCCAGAAGAGCGAAGTCGGCGTGCAGCGGCAGCTCCAGCAGGAACTGCTTGCCATCGATTTCGATAATCTTCTTGCCCTCGGCGACCAGCGTGCCGACGCCGGTGGGCGTCAGTATGCCCCCCAGCCCGAAGCCAGCCGCCCGAATGCGTTCGGCGAGTGTGCCCTGGGGAATGAGCTCTACTTCCGTCTCCCCCGCCAGCATCTGGCGGCCGGTCTCGGGATTTGTCCCGATATGGCTGACTATGGCCTTGCGAACCGCTTTGGCCACGATCAGTTTGCCGATGCCCAACTCGGGTCTTCCGGTGTCATTAGCTATGACGGTCAGGTTCTTGCGCCCCTGCCGTACCAGTTCATCGATAACGCGGTGAGGCGAGCCAACGCCCAGAAACCCACCGATCATAAGTGAGGCGCCATCGGGAATTAGCTCGACGGCGCGCGTACAGCTGATCGCCTTTTGTTGCATCAGCAGCACCCCTTATCTAGGTATGAATTTGTCTTATAAATATCTCGTTGGGAGCCGTGTGATTCTGCTACCGTAATAATGCTTCTGCCGAGAACTTTGGGACTGTTTGGTTTCTATCGCGGTGATTTATATCACAGAACAAGGTGAGTTGCACCTTAAGTTTGCGGAAAAGCGGCTGATCCGGTTTCGCTGCGGCTGAACCCGTCAACACAGGGTATTGTTTTCCTCGCTCAAGGGTGGAGGGTAATTGTGCCGGTCTACACCCCAGCGAATGCCACAGCGGCATTCGCCGGGGACCCCGGGAACGGGAAGCGGGCGGCAAAATCCGCTGGCCGGGCGGAAAGATGGTGCTAATCTTACCTTCACCTTGCCAGCGTGCAAGCCGGGCGGTTGTTTGGCCCGGGATTCATAAATTCCTACCAAGAGGAGGTGGCGCATGCAACCTGTATACATAGCAGCTTATAACCAATCCAAGTTTGGCAAGTTGATGGCCATGACGGTTCCCGAGATCCTCGGCCGGGCGACCACCGAGGTTTGCGCGCAGATTAACGTACCCCCCTCCGTGCTGGATGTGGGCTCGGTGGGTTCGGCTTGCAACATCGGCCTGAACAAACAGGGGCTTTTGTCGGGGCTGGTGGCCTCCGTACCCGGCATGGAAAGCAAGCCCATCGAGTCGGTGGAAAACGCCTGCGCTTCGGGTGGGCAGGCTGTGCTGTCGGTCATCTACAAGCTACTGGGCGGCTTGGGCGATGTAGGTGTCGCCATCGGCTACGAAAAGATGCGAGACAATGAAGGCAAAATGGACGGCAAGCTGGTGGGCGAAGTTCTCGGTTACTTCTCCCATCCCGACGAGCGCGTCGGCAAAGTCTTTGTCTTCCCCCACCTGTTTGCCGAGATCATGCAGTGCTACCTGCAGGTGCACGGCGCCACAGAAGCCGATCTGGCGCAGATCGCCGTCAACGAATACGCCAACGCCAAGTACAATCCCTGGGCCCAGATGAACAAGGTGCAGATCACGCTCGACCAGGCGATGAAGATCGAGGGCATCAACCGCTACGTCGTCGAGGGCCTGCCGCTGAAGACCTACGACTGCTCGCAGATCACCGACGGCTATGCCGCCCTGATCCTGGCAACGGAAGCAGGACTGAAGAAGCTGGGCGTCGCCAAGGCCGACGCGGTTGAGATTGCCGGATACTTCCAGGCAACCGACGCGGTGGCCAAAGGCGGCCGCGACGTCCTGCGCCCCGCCGGCGCTTACAAGGCCATGCAAAAGGCCTACCAGATGGCGGGCCTCTCCGCCAAGGATGTAAATGTGGCGGAGATTCACGACTGCTTCACCGTGGCTGCGGCGCTGGGAACCGAGGTCATCGGCAAAGCCCAACCCGGCAAGGGCGCGCGCTACTGGCTGGACGGCAAGGCTGTGGTCGACGGCGAGTGCGGCATCAACCTCTCGGGCGGGTTGATCGCCAAGGGGCATCCGATCGGTGCTACCGGAGTTGCCATGATCGGAAGCTGCTTCTTGCAACTGAAGGGCAAGGCCCCCCAGGGCATACAGAAAAAAGACGCACGCGTCGCCGCCACTTTCAATATTGGAGGAGCGCTCTGCGCGTCCGTCTGTACCGTTCTGCGGAACCCGGCCTGAGTTCCAGTCAGGCGAATCCCGCCAAGCGTTGATCCCGCGGTTTTACCCCAACAAGCCGAAATCAGGCTTGTTGGGGATCCCGCGCGCCTGCCACCTCGGCCAAGCGAGAGACCTGCATTCGGGTTGGCAAAGAGATCCAACTGCAGGTCCCTCGACTCCCTCCGCCCAACAACCGGGCTCCGGACAGGATGACGGCCAGTCAGGTTACAGCTACTGTGTAATTGCTCTAGGTATCTTGGCGGGTTGACCTGTACCGTTCTTAACTGTATTTTCATAAACTTGGGTGTAAACACCCGGGTTGGGGACATTTTTGTCCCTTGTCGGGGCCCAAGCATGCGGGCGGGACAGTCGCCGAGCGCCGGCGCAATTTGAGGGATATGAAGATTTTTCGTCTTTTTGCAGTTCCCTTATTGGGTGCGATCGTTATCATTGCGGGCTGCAAGACGGAAGAGGTCCGGCAGCCTGCCGCCAAGGTCCCCGCTGATGCCATCGCGCCCACCCTCACCGAGCCAACCGTCCCGCCTCCACCTCCCAAAGTAGAAAAAACAGCGAAGCCCAAGCCCGACCCCGTCCCGGAGTTGATCAAGCAGGTCGAGAATGAGTATGCCAAAGGCGAGGCCAGTAACCGGGCCGGACATCTCGAGTTGGCCAAGGAGAATTTCGACCGCGCCTTTGATCTGCTGCTGACCAGCCCCGTCGACGTCCACTCCGACGAGCGCCTGGAGCACGAATTCGACAGCCTGGTCGAACGCATCAGCCGGCTGGAAATGCTGGCCTTGAAAGAAGGCGACGGCTTCACTGCCCAGCGCAGCGAACCCGCCCCTATCGACGAAGCCAACGAGGTCACGTTCCCGGTGGACCCGGCGGTCAGGGCGAAGGCGGAAGCCGAGTTGCGCCAGACCCGCTCCGACCTGCCGCTGGTGATGAACGATCAGGTTGCCAGCTACGTCAATTACTACTCCGCCGGCAGGGGCCGGGGAACGCTGGAGCGCGCCCTGGTTCGCGCCGGCCGCTACCGCGAGATGATCGCGCGCATCCTGCGCGAAGAGGGCGTCCCGCAGGACCTGATTTACCTTGCCCAGGCCGAGTCGGGCTTCCATCCGCTGGCGTTGTCCCGCGCCGGCGCCCGCGGCATGTGGCAGTTCATTGCCAGCCGGGCCTCCGGCTATGGGCTGCAGCGCACCTGGTGGGTTGACGAGCGCCAGGACCCGGAAAAAGCGACACGCGCCGCGGCCCAGCACCTGCGCGATCTCTACAACCAGTTCGGCGACTGGTATCTGGCGATGGCCGCTTACAACTCCGGCCCGGGAACCGTGCAACACGCCGTCGAGCGCACCGGCTACGCCGACTTCTGGGAGCTGTATCGCCGCAACGTGCTGCCGCGCGAGACCCGTAACTACGTTCCCATCATTCTGGCCGTTACCATCGTCGCCAAGAACCCCTCGCAGTACGGATTGGACCTCATCGTTCCCGAGAGCGCGCCTCCCATCGACGTGGTAAAGGTCAACTACGCGGTGGACCTGCGCCTGGTCGCCGACTGCATCGGCAGCCCAGTCGCCACTTTGCAGGACTTGAATCCAAGCCTGCTGCGCATGACCACCCCCAAGGACGCGGAGTTCGAACTGAAGCTGCCTGCCGGCAGCGCCGAGCGCTTCCAGACAGCCATTGCCGCCATCCCGCTGGAGATGCGAACGCAATGGCGGTACCACCAGGTACAGGCCGGCGAGACTCTCTCACAGGTGGCGCAACGTTACCGCACCAGCCCCCGCGCCATCGCCGAGGTCAACAACCTGCAGCCGGACGCGATCTTGCAGCAGGACACCAGGCTGATCATTCCGGTCACCGCCCCCGGACGCGCCGCCGGCGAAGGCCAGGGAATTGTCTATTCGCGCCGGCCCACGCTGCACAAAGTGCGCAAAGGCGAGACAGCGCTTTCCGTCGCCGACGACTACGGCGTTCCCGTCCGGAAGCTTCGCCAGTGGAACCGTCTGCAGGACAATCGGCTGCGGGTAGGCCAGATGTTGCGCGTCTACAAGCCCATTGCCAGCGGCGAACGGCGTGAGGTTGCCTCGTCCAGCACGCGGCGCCGGCCGGTCTCGAAGGCGGCAGCGAAAACCGCATCGCCCGGCAAGGCCGCCACCACGCAATCCGCCCGCGCCGGCTCGCGGCCAACCGCGGGCGCCTCGAAGTACCGCACTCACACGGTGAAACACGGCGAGACGCTGTACAGCATCGCCAGCTACTACAACACCACCGTGGCCGCTCTCAAGCGCGACAATGGCAAGCTGGCTACCAACCTTCGCGCCGGACAGGTGCTGGTGATTAAGTAGCAGTGTTGCGTCAAAAACCTGTGCGGCACGCCCTGAATTCGGCATCGAATAGATTCTGAGGTGGCTCCCGGCAAACGGAGTACCCGACAGGCGCACGGCCTCGGCGTCTATTCGGTGGAAACGCCGCTGGGGCGGAGCCGGCTTGTACTCGGAGGTGTTCAGATGCAGGGTGCCCGGGTTCTGTGCGTGGATGACGAACCGGCTATTCGGCGGACTTTGCCCGAGATTCTCCGCCTGCATGGCTTTGCGGCTTCCTGTGTCGGAACCGTGGCCGCGGCTCTGGCCGAGATCGCCTCGCACCCCTTTGACGTTCTGATTACCGACCTCAACATTGGCCAGCCCGGCGACGGCTTCACCGTGGTAAGCGCCATGCGCCGCACCCAGCCGAACTGCATCAACTACATTCTCACCGGCTTTCCCGCGCTGGACACGGCCTTGCGGGCCATCCGCAGCCAGGTGGATGGCTACCTGATCAAGCCGGCAAACATACCAGCCATGATCGCCGAGATTGAAGCCAGGCTGAAGAACCCGGCGCCATCGCAGCCAATTGCCGTCAAGCGCCTCTCGGCGTTGCTGCGCGAGAGGAGCGGTGAGATCATGAATCACGCGCAGAGCTGCATGAAGGCAGAGCCGGAATTGGCTTCCATGGCACTCTCCGACGATGAACGCTCGGCTTTCTTCGCGCCGGTGATTGCCGTTTTGGCCGAGGCGCTGGACCATCCCGATCCCAGCCGCACCAATGCGCAAATTCTGGACATCGCAAATTATTGGGCCGCAACGTGGCATTCCCATGGGCTTTCCGTCTCCCGGATGATCACCAATTTCCGCCTGTTGCGGCGGGCAATCTACGAGGTCGCCAGTGAAAACCTGCTGATCATCAACCTGAGCTACATACTGCCTGACCTGGAGCAGGCAGGCGATCTGCTTCTTCTCCTGTTGCAGACCTTCATGAACGCCTTCCAGGATTTGCAAAACCAGGCAGCCTAGCCTTTCCAGCTTCCAATCCATTAGAGTATTAACCGAATTTCCCACATCAAGCGGGGTCCCCGGCAAGCGCCGTGGTTGCGCCTGTTGGGGTGCTCCTGGAGGAACGCATGCGAATCGCGGTGATTGGGCCGGGGGCCGTGGGCGGCTACTTTGGCGGCAGGTTGGCGCAGTCGGGTGAGGATGTCTACTTCCTGGCGCACGGGCGGACGCTGGCCGCCATGCGCGAGCATGGCTTGCGGGTGGACAGCACCAAGGGCAATTTCACGCTGCCCAAGGTCAACGTTGCCGAAAAGGGCGACGAGGTCGGAGCGGTAGACCTGGTCCTGGTTTGCGTCAAGGCGTGGCAGGTTCCGGAGCTGGCCCCGATGGCGCAGCCACTGCTCGGCCCCGAGACCATAGTGCTTCCGCTGGAAAACGGCGTCGAAGCAACCGACCACCTGGCGCAATTCGCGGGTAACGAGCGGGTGCTGGTA
>JBEKQR010000013.1:0-23701 GCA_049519515.1 Candidatus Korobacteraceae bacterium | reverse complement strand
CCGATACTCGTGGCGCAGCGAACGATTCAGCACGTGGTCGGTCATCTCCAGTTCGTAGGCGTCGGCAAAGATCAACTGCTTGCCGACGGTATTAATGGTTCCGGAGAAGAAAACGCTGTTGTTCAGGTTTTCGATGCCGAGTTTCCCGAATATCGGCTTCCACTCCTCCGGGTTCATCAATGCTGCCAGCGTGGCGTCCTGATAGAGCGAGCGTTTGCCATCTTTGGAAACCCAGCACTTTAACTGGAGGCGGTCCCAATGATCGCGGACTTCTTCATAGAGCCAGACCTGCGGCGGAATGATATTCGGACACGCCTGTTTCGACTTGGCCACGCTGAAATTTTCAAGCTTGCGGTCGGTGTGATCGCTGCCCACGGTTACATATGCGATGCCGGCCTGCCACAGCATGGCATATTCGATCTCGCCGCTGGTCTCGGGGTTCTGAACCTGCACCTGCGTAGATGTTGTCAGGTTGTAGTTGGCAAGTGGATAGAGGGTTGGAGTGGTCGCCGGCACAGGGACGCCAACCTTGGCCAGTTCCTCGATGTGCTCGCGCACATGCTCCTGGTTGCGCCCGGCATATCCGCCGTTGTAGATGCGTTCCACGACCATGCCGATTTTGTCGCTTCGGCCATTTTTATGCAGCACATCCAATTCAAGAATGTTCGTCATAGCGATCGCAAGGTAAGAGACTAAGCTGAACCGCGATGCAGTTCGAGACCAGGTGCTCCGCCCAGACGCTTTCGATATCAGCGCATTACCCGACTTCAACGCCGGTGGGTTTGGCTGCGCGCAACCCGTAAATCCGCATCCAGCCCTCCAGCGACTCCCGGTTCGGACCCTGGTACATTAGTCGCCGGCTGGTCCGCAAGCCTACAGTTTCAGCTAATTCCGCGGCCCCCTCCGTGGTCTTGAGCAACACCGCGTTGCAGTCCAGGATCAGGGCGCCATCCACTTCGTAAATCTTCTCCCTGCGGATGATCGAGTTGACCGTGGCGCACGCGGCCAGAATCACCTCGGCGCCCTGTGCCGCCAGTCTCCGCGCCTCCGAGATGAACCTCTCGGTCATCTGCCCCGGGTTGGCGAAGCCGCTCTGCACCTGGGTGAAGTCGATGCCCAAGTCGCCGAACGGGATATGCCTCGAACTCAAGCCGTACTCGAACGCCTTGCGGTCGTAGTACTGCGATTGCTTGGCATGGAAAGCGACGCCTGAGAACTTGTGCCCGTACATGCAGGCCATCAGCATGCAGGTCTCGCCCAGTCCCAGGACCGGTATCTTTACCAGCTCCCGTGCTTCCTCCATGGCCGGGTCGAGGAAACACCCGATTGCCACCGCGTCGTAGCCTTGCTCCGCCGCCTGGAGAATCTTGTTCAGGACACCGCCCGGGCCGAAGCTGTTCAAGGCGACGACGGTGTTATAGTGCAGGTCCATGGAGCCATCGTCGACGCCGCAGATGGTAATCTCGGTTTCCGGCCGTTTCACGCCGTTCAGGTGCGCGGTGAGCGCGTGGCGATAATCGTCCAGCCGGTGAATCGGACTGCTGCTCTGCCACCAGATTTTCATTTTGCCCTCCGTCAGGCGCGTACCGGCTGCTCGGCCGGCTTGCGCTTCAGCAAGAATGTTTGAACGCCTTCCTGGACTACCTCGCCGCGCTGGTTGACCACCTGTAGCTGCCGCTTCATGACGCCGCGCTCCGGGTGCGATGTTTCGCGCCTTTCCAGCACTTTGATCCGCGCGTGGATGGTGTCGCCCGGTTTCACGGGCTTGGTGAATTTCAGGCTGTCGAAGCCGAGAAACGCGATGAGCGTATCGTCGTACAAGTGAAGCTGAAACAGCAGGCCGGCCGCGATAGCGTACACCAGAGGCCCATGCGCGATGCGAGTGCCAAAGACGGTTTTCTTGCAATGCTCCTCGTTGATGTGCAGCGGGTTGTAGTCTCCCGATATACCCGCGAACGCGACTATATCCGCCTCGGTCACCGTCCGCGCCGGACTGACGAACTCCGCGTCAACCTCCCACTCTTCCCAGTACATGCCCACCATAGCGTTTTCTCCTTGTGATCAACCGATCGCGCCCTGCCGCCGCAATTTATCGATCTCCTCGGCCGGCAGAGCCAGCATCTCGCTCAAGACCATGTCCGTGTGTTCGCCGAGCCGGGGCGCCGGTTTAGAAATCGTCCCTGTCATGCCCGACATCTTGATGGGATTGCCCGGCAGCCGCACCTTGCCAACATCGGGATGATCATACTCGACGATCATCTCGCGCTCAGCCACCGGCGGTTCCGCAAACGCTTTGTCGAAGTGGTTTACCGGCGCAACCGGCACGTCCGCGGCCCGCAGAAGTGTGATCCACTCCGCCGCCGTGCGCTTGCGAAAGATGCGCTCCAGGTATGGTATGAGAATGGCTCTGTTATGCACGCGATCTGCGGCAGTGGCGAATCGCGGGTCGTCAACAAGACCTGGTTCCTCCAGAACCTGGCATAACCGCCGCCACACGGGCGGCTCGCGCGCAGCCAGCACGATGTAGCCATCGCTGGTGGCAAACGCCTGCCACGGCACCGTGTAGTCATGAGCCGAGCCGGGCGGCTTGGGCAATTCCCCGTTGGTGAGCCACATGGTGCCCATGTAGCTCAATAAATGCAGCATGGCGTCGAACAGGGAAATGTCGATGCGGCGTCCCCGGCCGGTCCGTTCCCGGTCGAATAGCGCCGCCAGCACGCCCTGGCAGGTGAAGATGCCGCCGCTCAGATCGGCCAGGGGAACCCCTACGCGCACCGGCGGTCGCCCCGGCTCGCCGGTCACCGCCATATGGCCGGCCATCGCCTGAATGCTGATGTCCAGCGCCGGGTAATCCCGGTACGCGCCAGCCCCGCCGAATCCGGTGACGGAGCATTGAATGATGCGCGGATTGAGCTGGCACAACGTCGGGTAATCGATCTGCAGCCGCTCCAGAACTCCGGGCCGGAAGTTGTCGACGACCACGTCGGATAGCTTTACCAGGTCATAGAACAACTGGCGGCCGGCATCATTCTTGAGGTTGATTACGACGCTTTTCTTGTTGCGGTTGAACGTCAGAAAGAGCCCGCTCAGGCCACGGTACGGGGCGACGAAGGGATTGCGCCCGAGGTCGCCCTGCGGCGCCTCGATCTTGATCACCTCCGCGCCGAGGTCCGAGAGCACCTGGTCGCCATATGTGCCGGCAATAATCTGGCCCAGTTCGAGGATGCGTACGCCTTGGAGAGGATGGGACATGGTCAGCCGCTCCCCTACAGCCCGAGACCGTGAGCGATGATGTTGCGTTGGATTTCGGAGGTGCCGGCGCCGATAGTGCCAAGGCGCGAGTCGCGGAAGAACCGCTGCATCGGGTATTCCATGCAATATCCGTAACCGCCCATGATCTGCAGCCCCATGTCGGAAATCGATTTGTACGCTTCCGAGGTATACAGCTTCAGCACAGCGGCATCATTACGGGTCGCCTTCTCCTGATCCATCAACCAAGCGAACCGATACACCAGCATCTGGGAAACATCCAGCATTACTTTCATGTCGGCGAGCTTGTGCGACACTGCCTGGAACTGGCCGATGGGCCGCCCGAACTGTTGCCGCGTCTTGGCATACTTGAGCGCGTAGTCGAAAGCCGCCGAGGCCACTCCAGTGCGCAGGGCCGAAAGGCACAGCCGTTCGTACCACAGGTATGAGTCTACACCGCGCCATCCCTGATCGACCTCGCCCAGCACCGCGGATCGCGGCACCTCGACATTGTTATAGAACACGTGAGTGGTGCCGATGGCATGTTGTCCAAGCACGGGAATTTTCCGGATCTCGATCCCGGGCAGGCGCGTATCGACCAGAAAGTTGGTGATGCCCTGCTGCTTTTTCGGTCCGGTCGAGGTGCGGGCCACCAGCAGGCAGTAGTCGCTGATGTCCATGCCCGACGTGAAAACCTTCTGGCCGTTGATAATGAACCCGCGCTCGTTCGCCGTCGCTTGCGTGGTGATGGCAGCCGCATCGGAACCGGCATCCGGTTCGGTCAGCCCGAAACAGAAGGCAAGTTCACCGCGGACCACTCTGGGCAGCAGCGCTTCCTTCTGCTCGCGGGTGCCGTCCTTCAGTACCGCGTATCCGCCATACGTCATTGTGCGGAACACCCACATCGCGAGCTCTTCGAAATGCCTGCCCGTTTCCTCCAGGAGAATCGCGAGATCTATGGCGGAACCGCCGCTGCCCTCGTACTCCGGCGGCAGAATCAGGCCGAACCAGCCCTGCTTCGCCATGGCATCGTATGCTTCGCGCGGCGGGCGCGCCTCATTGTCGCACTTCTCCGCGTATTCAGGCGGACAGACATCATCCAGCAGCCGCCGAAGCTCCGCGCGAATCATCTTTTGCGAAGGAGTAAAAGAAAAATCCATAGTTTGTCACCGGTCAAGTTTTGCGAGATCAAGCACGCGTTTGGCGCGTTCGTACATGGCGTAATCCACCAGCTTGCCGTCCACCGCGATGGCGGCGGCCCCGCTCTTCTCTACCGCCTCGAATTCACGCACGACCTTCTGGTAGTAAGCCACGTCGGCAGCAGGCACGGCATACGCGCGCCGCACCGGCTCGATCTGCTTGGGATGGATCACCGTCCGCCCGATGTATCCGAGGCGCGCTGACAGCCGGGAGTCCTGGATCAACCCCGCCTCGTCGTTCAGATCGGAAAAGACACCGTCCAGCGGGTGTACATGCGGGCCGGCGGCACGAGTGTCAAGGAGCACCTTCGAACGGGCGTACATCAGTTCCGTGCCTTCCAGTGACCAGCTACAGCCAAGATCAGTCTGCAGATCGCCATCCCGGGCGGTGCCGATGCAGGTACCGGCAACGCGAAGCGAAGACTTGATCAGCTCGAAGCAGCGGTAGACGCCCAGGGCGCTCTCGATCAGCAGGAGGATGGCGACAGTCCCCGGCTTCATCCCGGCGCCAACCTCGAGCCGATCTAACGCCTCCGCCAAGCCTTGAACTTCTTCCACGCTTTCCACCTTGGGCAGCATGACCGCGTCCAGACCCGGGCGGACCACCGCCGCCAGATCATCGGCCAATAGTTTCGTGGCCGCGCTATTGGTACGCACGAAGATCATGGGTCCGGTCGCCGCCGCCGCGCCGGCGATTGCTTTGGCTACCAGGGAGCGGGCCGCGCTCTTGGAAGCGATCGGCACAGAATCCTCGAGATCGAGGATGACCGCATCGGCACTGCTCTGCAGAGCCTTGGCCATCACGCGATCGTTGATCCCCGGAGCATACAGTGGGGCGCGAACTGGTTTCATGGAATCGCCACCTCCGACTGGACCGAGCGCCCTCTCACACTCCCTGGGCCGCGCCGGATTCCAAGCCCGCCGAAATTCTCCATCACTTTACTGTCTCCTTGGTGTATGCTGTCGATCCTCACACCGAGTTCCTTCCGGATCTCGTTCCAGATCCTCCGAACAGAAGTTTCCTCTTTCAGTTTTCATCTTTAGCGTAGACCATACACCGGATGCATTGGCTGATCAATCCTAAATTGCCTAAACCAGTGATCGCAACAATCTCCGCGGCATTGCGGCAAACCGTTTCGGGTAATCGGGTTAAATCCAAAAATCCCGTTGACATCTAAGTTAACCGGCCCTATGATTGGCCCGCCCGGTTACCCACATAAAAACTGTTGCGCGCGTTGGCTTCTGGCGTGCCCAGGCATGCTTACGATAACGTCCCGAGGAGTGAGAAGAAGCGGGGGAAGCGGGCTGGAGATTAAGGCCGATTCCCTGATTGTGGATTTAAGGCTTGAGGTGAACAACAGTCGGCTGCTTGGTGAATCACGGCGGCTTTTCGTGTCGGCCGATTGAAGCCCCCTAGCAAGAGCGGACACCCATCGCGATGCCCCGCCAATACCAGCACGAGGAAGGATAAAGATGGCCACCAATACCGGCAGTACCGGGACCATTACGTTCGATGAGCTTTTTGCGAAGCTCGATAATTCGCGGCTTACTGCCAACCACTACAAACTGATCACTGCGGCGGTGCTGGGCGACTTGCTGGAGTTCTTTGATTTGTTCCTGATCAGCTTCGTCCTCGCGTTTATCGTCGTTCCCTGGAAATTGAGCTTTGGCGCGACCGCCGTCGTGCTGTTGAGCGCCGGTGTCGGCAGCTTCCTGGGATCGTTTTTCTTCGGCTGGCTGGCCGATCGCTGGGGAAGATTGACGGTATGTATTATCGCCATCTTCACTTTCTCTGTACCTACCGGCCTCCTGTACTTCACACCCAACGGCAACTGGATTCTTCTGTCTGCACTTCGTTTTGTGGTCGGGTTTGGCGTTGGCGGCCTCTATTCCGTGGATCTGCCATTGGTGCAGGAGTTTGTGCCTAGCCGCTACCGCGGCGCGATCGGTGGACTTGTCACCGCGTTGATCCCTACGGGAACCATGCTGGCAAGCATCTCTGCGGCCTATTTGACGCCGATGGTCGGCTGGCGCGGATTGTTCCTCATCGGCCTGATCCCCTGCGCAATGTCTCTAATGTTCCGCCTCTGGATGCGGGAGTCACCTCGTTATCTGATCTCGCGCGGCCGTTATCAGGACGCCATCAAGTCCATAAACTGGGTTCTGCGCGAAAATTATGATCCCAAGAACGTGGTTATAAGCGCAACCACGTCACAATTGAAGAAGGCGGCGCCGAAGTTCTCGGAAATCTTCCAGTATCCGCGCAGCGTCGCTGTTGCTTGGACAACCAACTTCCTGCAAGCGATCTTCGACTACGGGTTTGTGCTGTGGTGTCCGACGCTGTTCGTTCTCACCTTGAACGTCAGTGCCGCCCGTGCGGCTGAGATGTTTATTGTTGTCAGCTTTTTCAGCGTCTTTGGCAAACCCCTGTGGGCGTTCATCTCCGAGGCCATAGGTCGCCGGTTGGCTGGAATGATAATGGCGGTGGGCGCCGCCATCACGCAGTTGATCTTTGCCAACTTCTGGCAATATTCCGTGGGCGGCTTGCCGGTGATCTGGTTGTCGGCTATGGCCGTCTATTTCTTCGTCAATGGCGGCTTTGCCATCACCGGTCCCTATTCGTCGGAAATATGGCCGCAGCGTCTGCGCGGCACCGGCATGGGCTCATCTTATGGCATGGGCGGCATCGGCAGAATCTGCGGCCCTTTGATCCTCTCGTTGTTTGCCGGCGCCGGCACCTTGGTTACGCCCAAGGCAACAACGGCGGCAATCAGACCGGTATGGACGTTGTTTGCCCTGTGCGCGGTGGTGTTGTTCGTAACCTACTACCTCGCCAAGGAGACCAAGAACAAGTCGATCGACGAGATCGAAAAGATGCTGGGATCGCCGGATGCCCCGAAAGAGCCATTGAAGACGACCGCCCGGTAGAACGCCTCTTCGCGGGTCTTCGGAGGGGAGTAACGCCACGTTACTCCCCTTCAACTACCAGCGCGCCGGATCAGAGCGTTTCTCCGCGAGAGTTATCGGCCCAACACTTTTACCGTGGAGGCTGACACATGCATCGTCTTTTACGGATTCTTGCTGTCGTCATCATCTGCTCGGTCGTCGCACTTGCACAACAAGGTGCGGGCAAAGCGGCCCCTGCCGCGTGTAGTTCCACCGGGGAACAGCTTCCGTTCTGTAAAGCCGTGCGGGGTGACCGGGCCGAGGGTTGGCTGCCGCAGAGCCGTTCCGAGGTCAGGGCGCGCAATGGCATGATCAGCACCAGCCAGCCGCTGGCGGCCCAGGCTGGCCTGCGCATCCTGATGCAGGGAGGCAATGCCATTGACGCCGCGGTTGCCACGGCAGCAGCGCTCAATGTGGTTGAGCCCATGATGATCGGAATGGCTGGCGACCTGTTCGCTATTGTCTACAGCGCCAAAGAGCACAAGCTATACACGCTCAACGCCAGCGGCAAGGCGCCGACGGGCGCCACCGCAGAGCACTACGCTTCCCTTGGTTATAAATATGTTGCTGGTGTCTCCGTACCGGGACCAGGTGGAGGCATGCCTCGCGCCGGGATTTTGACCGTAACCGTTCCCGGCACAGTTGAAGGATGGGATCAACTGCTGAAGAAGTTCGGCAGCATGACCTTCAAACAGGTATTAAAACCTGCCGCCGAGTACGCCAAGAAGGGATATCCGGTTTCCGAGCGAATCTCCCACGACTGGAACATCCCCAACGCCCTGCCGCTGTCGGGCTGCTGCACACAACAGGATCCCGACACTATCACCGCCTGGACTATCCAGGGGCAAAGCCCTAAGCCGGGCCAGGTCTTCAAGAATCCCGATCTGGCGCGCTCCTTCCGGCTGCTGCAGCGGCACGGGCGCGACGTGTTCTACAAGGGCGAAATTGCCCGCGCCATCGTAGCCAAATCAAAAGCGCTGGGTGGCACCATGACGCTGGAGGATCTGGCGAACTACAGCGCGGAATGGGTTGTAGCCGCCAACACCGGCTATCACGGTTACGAAGTTTCCGAATTGCCGCCGCCTTCGCAGGCCTGGGCTACAGACGAGATGCTCAACATTCTCGAAGTCTGCGCGCCCAAGCTCGGATACAACCTCGCTCAACTCGGTCCAGCATCGCCTAAATTCTGGCACTTCTTACTCGAAGCGAAAAAACTGGCGTACAGCGATTTGTTTGCCTACAACGGCGATCCGAACTTCGTCAGCGTGCCGCTGGAAAGGCTGTTGTCGAAACCCTACGCCGCCACGTTGTGCTCGCGGATAAATCCGTCCAAGGCCGCGCCGGCGGGGGTCAAAGGCAATGCGCCCGGCGACACCGTAGTTCTCTCGACGGCCGACCGCTGGGGGAATATGGTATCTCTGGTCAACAGCAACTTCGCCGCTTTTGGATCTGGGATCACCGTTCCTGGCTATGGTTTCCTGCTGCACAACCGCGGCGCCTTGTTCACCCTTGATCCATCGAGTCCCAATGTGATCGCGCCGCACAAACGGCCGTTCAATACCCTCTCGTCAGGATTCGTGATGAAGCAAGGCCAGCCGCTGCTCTCGTTTCAACTGATGGGCGGCTCCCAGCAGGCGCAAGGGCACATGCAGGTGCTGGTCAACCTCTTCGATCTCGGAGCAAACGTGCAGGCAGCATCGGATATGGCCCGGTTCAGCCATGACCAGGCAAGCAACCGGTTGGAAATGGAGTCACAGCTCTACAACCTCGTAGGCGAGCAACTGAAAGCTTGGGGACACGAGCCGGTTCCCGCAAACGGCGCGCCTATGGGCGGGTTTCAGGCCATCATGATCAACCCGGGAGATGATGGCGCACCCGTGTATCGAGCCGGATCGGACCACAGAAAAGATGGCCAAGCCGTGGGCTGGTAACCAATGTGTGGATCACGTCAATTTTGCCATGGTTCATGAAACAGCAAATTTCTCCGGAATCATTGTGATTTAAAGTCAAGGGGGAAGCTTATGCAACAGGGGACACAAGCCGCCAGCGCCGAAACGCTTACTTACCGAACCGTTGGACATGCGATCGATCAATCGCCGGTGACTCGCTCGTTGGTCGGGATGCTGATCATTATTGGCTTGGCATCCCTGTTCGATGCCGGTGATGCCTATATGTTGGGATTTGCCATGCCGGGCATTGCCACTGAGTTCAACGCTAAGCCGGAGACTCTGGGATTGTTGGCCTCGGGGTCCATGATCGGTATGACCGTTGGATCCCTCCTCTGGGGGTGGATCGCCGACAGAGTGGGCCGCAAAATCGCCTTTACTATGACTCTCCTGATATTTTCAATTTTTTCAGGCGTTTGCGGTTTGGCGACCAGCATCGGTTTTCTCATCGGTGCCCGCTTCCTGGCCGGAACAGGCATTGGCGGTGCGATACCGGTCGACGCTTCCATTCTGGCTGAGTTCTCCCCAGCCCGCATCCGCGGCTATTGCGCCGGCGCCATGCTGCTGGCCTGGCCGCTATCGACTTTCGTCGTCTCCGCGATCTCGCTCGTGGTGCTTCCTCATTGGGGTTGGCGTGGACTGTTTTTCGTCTTTGTCGTGCCGGCCATGCTGACCTTCTGGATCCGGCGCGGCGTGCCGGAATCTCCCCGCTGGCTGGCCAATCGCGGTCGCTTTGCCGAGGCCAGAAAGGCGCTCAACTACCTGCAGATTTCCGATGAGGCGATCGAACGCTCCCGGGTTGCGGTGCAGAATGAGCCGCCGCTGCCGATGCTTCCCGTTGCGGTCTTCCGCGACCTGTTCACCCCGCAAGTGCGCCGCCGCACCATCCACACTTGGCTGATTTGGATCCTGTCCCAGATGGCTTCCTGGGGAATCATGCTTTGGTTGCCAAAGCTGTTTATGCGACTGTATGGGACGTCCCTCAAGCAAGCGGTCACCTACATGCTCTACATCTCCCTTATGTCCGTTGGCGGGCGATTGATCGTGTACTTCTTGCTTGATAAGGCTGGACGGAAGCCCTTCCTGGTCATAGGCTTCTTAGGTACGGGCCTTGCGATTTGCAGCGCCGTTTTTGCCCAAACTGCAGCTCAAATGTTACTGGTCGCCTGTCTCCTCAGGTTTTTCAGTGAGGTAGCTCTGTGCGCCGCCACGATCTATACGCCGGAGGTCTTTCCGCTTCACATCCGCGTGCTGGGGGCCTCCAGCGCCATGGGCCTGGGGCGCATTGGCGGCGCCATCGGGTCGTACGCCGTCGGCCTCTTTGTGGGAGCCGGCCATATTACAGCGATGTGGTTATTCCTGGGGGCCGGCTGCTTGATCTCAGGCTTGCTCACGATTTGGCTTGGCGTTGAACCCAGGGGCCAGAACCTTGAAGAACTCAATAGGGGGGGCACTCAAGCTGCGGCCAGGATCCAACAGCCGGGAAGCGCCGCAGCCGTTTCGGGAAAATAACCAGGAGCGTATTCTACTGCTACCTCCTTGTTCCAGCGAATGCGCCTGGACCATGATCGTTCCCGGTTTACCTATCCGATGAGGAGAACCATGGAAGCGAACCAGGAACAGATCAATTCTGCAATCAATCCAGATATTTTGCAGGCATTCGACCTCATGTGGGGTGTTTTTCCTTCCACCGTTTTGCTGGTGGCGAGGGACCGAACCATTGTGGCTTGCAATCAATCGGCAATTGAGAGAGGGTTTCGGCTTGGAATGAAATGCTTTCAACTCTCAGCCGAGGGTATTCACAATCACTGCAAAGCGAATGCCACCTTAGACGAGGGCGTGGCGCAGCGGACGGTCGTTTACTCCCCGGTGACCAAAAAGGTGAACAATTCTTATTGGCTGCCGCTCGCAGGTGAAAAAGATTTATTTGTGCACGTCGTCATAGACATCAGCCAATACGCGAAGCCCGAGCTGTTCCAGACATAACCAGCGAAGGCTGAATGGGGGGATCACATGGGGCCGGCCCCGAGCGCATCCCGTAACGGCCCGAGCAAGGAGATGGGATGGAAATCAATTCTGTGCCAGCAGCCGAGATGCGGCGGGCCGTGCGCACCACACTGCTCGGCGCGATTATCGGCACCGCTGTCGAGTGGTATGACTTTTATCTGTATGCAACGGCCGCCGCGGCCATCTTCAACAAGTTGTTCTTTCCTTCCTATGACCGCCTGATCGGCACGCTCCTGGCGTACGCCACATTTGCTCTGGGGTTCTTCGTGCGGCCCTTCGGAAGCGTGATATTCGGACGCCTTGGCGATCGCATCGGTCGCAAGCGTGTGCTGGTCATCACGCTGCTGCTGATGGGAGGCTCGACGACGCTGATGGGGCTGTTGCCGACCTATGCTCAAGTCGGATTCTGGGCGCCGCTGGGACTGACCCTCTTACGCATGTCCCAGGGCCTGGGTTCCGGCGCCGAATACGCTGGCGCCGTGCTGATGGCCATCGAGTACGCCCCGGATAACAGGCGTGGACTGTATGGGGCGGTGCCGTATATCGGCGTAGCCGCGGGATTATTGATGTCGCTGGCGACGTTTTCGCTGGCCTCCAGGCTGCCGGTGCAACAATTCGAGACTTGGGGATGGCGCATCCCGTTCCTGCTGAGTTCGCTGGTTGTCGTGCTCGGGGTGGTGCTGCGGGCATCGTTGAAGGAAACGCCGATCTTCGCCGAATTGGCAAAAAAGCGCAAACTCTCGCGAGCACCGGTCAAGGAGGTATTTCGAATCGCTCGCCGGCCGCTGTTGTGCGCCTGGGGGGCAAGAATGGGCGATAACTCGCTCGCCTACATCTATGAATCCTTCGTCATCGTATATGCAACCCACCAGCTCGGACTGGCAAGGTCGGAAATCATCACTGCTTTGATGTTCAGCGCGGCGTCGCAACTTGTCACCGTACCGTTGTTTGGCTGGGTCTCCGACAAATTAGGACGGAGGCCCGTCTATCTGGCGGGCGCCGTGTTGTCCGGCCTTTTCGTGTTTCCGTTTTTCATTATGTTGCAGACGCGCTCGCGGCCGCTAATCTATCTCGCTCTCTTTATCGTCTCCGGGGTCGCCAAAACACTGATGACATCCGCCCAGAGCCCATGGCTCGCTGAGATGTTCCCCTCTCGCATCCGCTACACCGTCTTCGCGCTTGCCAGGGAGATCACCTCTCCAATTTCGGGAGGAATCGCCCCGATGATCGCCACGGCGCTGCTGGCCGTGGGTAAGGGATCGGCTCATCTGGTTTCGTTGTATGTGATAATGCTCTCGGTAATCACCGCTATTTCGGTCTTTCTCGGGCCCGAAACGCGCGGGCGCAGCCTGCGCGATGATGCCGGCCCGGAAGAGCCCGAGGCGCATCGTTCCGCCATTTCTTCTGCCGGATAGAGCCACGCGGCGGCGTGCAACGCGCCGCAATTGCGCGACCCTTCTATACGGCGTGCGGCGTGACTTGTGGGGAGAGTCCTGAGTCCCTTTTGTTGACAAGAAGTTCTTGGGCGAGTGTTGCTTCGCTGCTCTCGTCGTGAGGTGGAGTTCCAGCCTGCCCGAAGCTGAAGGAGAAAGACATGACGGAACGCGAGAGAGTGCTGGCTGCCATTCGGGGCGAAACATCGGACCGGGTACCGTGGGTACCGCGCCTCGATTTTTGGCATCGGGCCGCCCTGCGAAAAGGAACCGTCCCCCAGGAATGGCGCGGACTCAGCGTCGAGGAGATCGCGGTACAGCTCGGAGCCGGCATTTACGCCACAAATCCCAACTATCAGTGGTCAATGGATAAGGTCGATAGAAGTGACCGCGGCCTCGGCCTCACGCATTTTCCCGTTCAGACCTATGAATTCGAGTTGGATGGCGTTGAGCGCCGGGTATCGAAACGGCCATCGGAAAAGGGAACTGAGACCGTTGTCGAGTACGTGACTCCGGTGGGAGTTCTGGAGACCGCATTCCTGATGACGGAAGAGATGCTGGACGCCGGTACCTCCACCGCATGGGTTTCGAAACCGCCGATCTGCAAGCCAGAAGATTTCGAACCGGCGGGATATCTTTTCGAGCACATCAAGGTCCATCCGCGGACGGATGGCTACTTGACCATGCGGCGCAAGGTCGGCGAACACGGCGTTGTCGTCGCGCCTACGCTGGGTTCCGCCGGACCCATGCATCACATCATGAAGCAAATGATGTTCCCCGAGCAGTTCTTTTATGCGATGGCCGACTACCCTGAAAAGGTCTACCGATTGGCCGGGCAAATGGAACCTTTCTTCCAGGCGATACAGGAAAGCGCGCTCGATTCCCCTGCCGAGGTGGTCTATTTCGGCGGCAATTACGACGACTCCCTCACGCCGCCGCCGCTATTCCGCAAACACATCCTGCCGGTGCTGAAGCAGTACGCGGAGCGCCTGCACAAGCACGGCAAGTATCTGCTCACTCATACCGACGGAGAGAATCGCAGGCTTATTCCTCTGTATCTCGAAGCCGGTTTCGACATTGCCGATTCGGTTTGCCCTTATCCCATGACGCAGGTGACTCTGGAACAGATACACGCCGCTTTTGCCGGCCGCATTACAATCTGGGGCGGCATTCCGGCGACACAGCTATGTCCTGCGAGCACCGATGAAGTTTCATTTCGGCGCTATGTCGACGAGTTGATTGAGCGTTATGGGCACGCCAAGAGGATCATCCTGGGGGTCAGCGACATGGTGACGGCCGACGCCGACATCAGCCGCCTTAAATACCTGAATGACAGAATTCTGGCTATTTGCTGAGCGTTTGACGGCCGGGTGACCGCTTTATCCTCCATAGTGGCGCGATCCGATTAGACCAGCCTCAATGGGGCGGGATAGCGAAAAGGCGGCGTGAATTAGCCCGCAAGCAGCTTACATGACGGGTAGCTGCCACCGTTCCGCGGCTTACCTCGCTTCGGGCACGTCCCCAGCCACCGCGGCAATGATGGTGTCATCGAACTGCGCCGCGCTGCGCTCGCCGGGACGAAGCACCAGAAAATCATCGCTGTGCCAATCGCCGTTGGCCAAGCGGCGCAATAAACCGAGATCACCGGCCAGCTTCTCAAATTCCCAGCCTCGAAGGGCGGCCTCTTGGCGCGCTTGCTGTTCGAAGCGGCTGTCGCATTCCAACCCGGTCTCGATGAAGGTCAACGTGCGATAGCTGCTCTGGAACCCGGTGAATTGCTCGTACAGATAGCGGCCATTATCTTCGCCGTACTTTTCAATCAGCTCCGCAAGATTGGCGCTCATTCCGGAGTGGAATGGCACGAGCTGCTGAATGTCGACTCCCCGCTCCAGCCAGCCGGTAGACCGGTAGTAGCTGCCAGGCTTAGTTTGAAATTGCTGCTGATAGCGCTGGCGGCTGCCGAGCAGCAGGCCAATGCAATCGTGCATGCGCGGGGCGACGATGGCGGTGTGGCGGGCCGCAATGCCGTCGAGACCGTTGCCGCAAAGCCCGTAGCCGAGGATGATAGCCTCATACGCCCCGGGGGGAACTTGATCCACCGCCTGCTGCAGCTTGACGGACATCGCTTTGCCGCCCATATCATGCAGCCCCTTGGGCAGGAATTCGATGTCGACGGTTTCGCTGGAGTGCGCCACCGCATCGCACATTTCGCGAAACAGCACTTCGCAGGCAATCAACTTAAGCCGCATAGCTGGCGCCTCCCGCGAATGACCGGTTTCGACAACCTTGCTGCGAAGCTCCGTCTATCGCCACAACTCGGCATGATTTGAACTCTCTTCCGGATGCCCGCAACGGCTTCGGGAACATGGGCTATGACGCGGCGGTCAGTTGACGCGCGAGCGCGACTGCGCCGGTAGCGGTTTCACTGTAGCCATCAGCTCCGATCGAATTGGCATATTCGCGCGTAACCGGCGCGCCGCCGATCATGACCTTCACGCGGTCGCGCAGGCTGGCCTGCTTCAGTGCCGCGATGGTGTTTTTCATCATCGGCATCGTCACCGTAAGCAGAGCCGAGAGCGCCACGATATTGGCTTGGTGCTCCTGGATTGCCTGAATAAATTTTTCCGGAGTGACATCGGTGCCCAGGTCCACCACTTCAAATCCGCCCCCTTCGAGCATCGAGCTGACCAGATTCTTGCCGATATCGTGCAGGTCGCCCTTGACGGTGCCGATGACAACACAGCCAGCAGGTTGTGCGCCGCTGGCAGCCAGCAGGGGACGCAGCAACTGGAGTGCGCCTTTCATCGCGCGCGCCGAGAGCAGCAACTCGGGCACGTAATACTCTTCCGACTCGAAGAGGCGCCCGACCTCGTTCATTGCCGGGATCATGTAATTGGCAATCAAATCCATCGGCTGTGAACCTTCGGAGATCAACTCCTTCGTGACCGCCACCGCTCCTTTGTTATCGCCCTTCAGAATCGCGTCAAACAGTTTCTTCGGTTCTGCCATGTCGCCTCCATCGCGATTGCAAGCTTTTGCCCGCCGGCTTTCCACAGATGAAATCCAAATAGCTAGAGAGCCATCTTTGATTCAGCGGTTTGCCGCCAGCCTCCGCACGGCGGCAGCCAGCGCGCTGATATGCTGGGGCGTGGTTCCACAGCAGCCCCCGATGATGTTGGCCCCGGCCGCAATCAACTCCTCGACGCGCGAGGCCATGTATTCGGGTGTCTCCTTGAAAACCGTCACGCCGTCCTCCAGCACCGGCACCCCCGCGTTGGCCTGAATGAGAATCGGCGTTTGCGGCGCGGCGGCGCGCATTTGCCGCGTGATCTCGATCATCTGGGCGATGCCGTTGCCGCAGTTGGCGCCCACTACGTCGGCCCCGGCCCCTAGTGCCACACGCGCCGCGCGTTCCGGCGTCACGCCCATGGTCGTCCGGAACCCCTTCACCCCGGCGTCAAAGGTGAACGTGCAGATGGCGGGCAGATCAGTGTTCTCCTTGACGGCGCGGACCGCCTGCTCGGCTTCGCGCGCCGACCACATTGTTTCGACGCAGATTGCGTCGGCGCCGCCTTCGGCCAAGGCGATCACCTGCTCTTTGAACGCTTCGTACATCTGCGCGGCGGTGACCTCGCCGCCTTCCTCTTCCACAATCTGGCCGGTCGGACCGGCCGAAGCGGCCACGTAACCATTTTCATGTACCGCCATTTTGGCCAGACTGGCGGCGGCGCGATTGAAGATGCCGACTTTATCGCCCAAGCCATAGGCCTTCAGCTTGAAGGCATTTCCCCCGAACGAATTGGTTTCGACAACGTCGGCACCGGCGGCAACGTAGGCTTCCGCTATGCCGGCGACAACATCGGCATGGCTGAGGCACCAGGACTCGGGACACTCACCAGCGCTGAGTCCCTGGGCGTGTAGGAGAGTTCCCATCGCGCCATCCGAGATTAGGATCTCGCCACCGGCGACACATTGCAAAAGAGTCTTCATGGTTCCCTCAAGTTCGGATAGCCCGCGCCCCCGCTCGCCAACTCTTCACTGACCGGCCGGCAAACGGAAATGTTCGCACCCGGCTTCCGCAATCGAATTCAGTTTCGCCCACGGATCCAAACGCAGCGCGCGGATCATCAGCCCGCGCCCCGCCTTTCGACGCTGCCCCGGGATACAATTCCCGGCGCGTCCGCGGCCAGCGATGCGTTTGAGCCGGCCCGGGCGAATGCTTCCGCGCTCGGGAATGCCAGGCAGTCCACGAAGATGTCCTCAAAGCCTGCGTCGGATGCAAGACTAACATGTTCGAGTTCGGCGGCTGGTTCCACGCTCGCAAGCAGCGCCATCTTTGCCCCGCGCAGCGCAGTGTTGCCGGCGGCGACGACGCGCTCGGGGGGCACATCCAGAAGGCCGATACGGACCGCGCTTTCGGCGCGCATGTAGTTTCCAAACGCGCCGGAGAGATAGACGATCTCGAGATCTTCGAGAGCAGCGCCCCAGCGATTCAGCAGGATTCGCAATCCGGCGGCGATGGCTCCCTTGGCGAGTTGAAGTGCACGAATGTCTGACTGGGCCAGCGTGACTGGGGCCGACAATGCCATTTCGCGCGCCCCTCCGGCCAGCCGGCCGCTCGGCAGAATCGCGCCACACTGCAAACCCGCGGCAGCCGCATCCACCACGCCGCTGCCACAGATGCCCCGCGGGGCGACGTCGCCGATCACCGCGCATTCCAGCTTGCCGTCTCGCAGAGACACGCGGTGGATGGCGCCGGTCGAGGCCCGCATCCCCATGCGCATCGAGCCCGCTTCGAAAGCCGGTCCCGCCGCCGCCGAGGCGCAGCGAATCCCATCGCGGTTGCCGACAGCGATCTCGCCGTTTGTGCCGAGGTCGACCAGGGCCCTGAGCCGCTCGCTCGCGGCGAGGTTCACAGCGCCTATGCCGGCAAGAATATCGGAGCCGACAAACCCGCCAATGCAGCGGAGGAAGCGGATGCGGCACCCGGAGGGCAGGTCCCAGTTCAGCTCCTCCGGTGTGAATCGCTGTTCGCCGAGGTTTGGCGACGCGAATGGCACGTGCGAGAGAGGCTCCACGCTCAGCGATGCGAACAGATGATGCATAACCGCGTTGCCCACCAGCACGACCTCGACCACCTCGCTCTGCCGTGAAGCGGCGAGCTTACCGATCAGACCGCCTACAGCTTTTCGAATCAGCGGCGTCAAATCCGGACTCGTCAAGGCAAAGCGTATGCGGTTCATGATGTCGGCCCCGTACGCCGCCTGTGGATTCAGAGCGGTTTCGACTGCGAGCACGCTGCCGCGGGCAAGATCCAGCATCTGCGCAGCAATCGTGGTTGTGCCCAGATCGACCGCGATTCCAACCCCGGTGCGCGCCGACCCGCTCAAGGCAGAGTGGTCGGTGAGGATGGGGGCGGTCCACTGGTCGACGTAAAGTTTGAGCGCCGTTTCAGCGCGGGCGTGACATGCGAGTCGCCATCCGGCCGCAATCTCATCGCCGGTAAAGACCTGAGTATCCCTCGTGGTTGGCGGCAGGACCCCTTCTAGCAGGCGCACGCGGCACCCGCCGCACAGTCCCGCACCGCCGCAGGGAAACTCGACGCCTTGCGTGGCCAGGATGTTGGCGAGCGCTGCTCCGCGGGCGACCTCGAAGGACACTCCGAGCGGGGCGAGTTCCACTCGCACGGTTTCGCTTACGGAGCCTGCTCCTGATCGCTTCACGCTACATGCCTGCTTGGCCGCTGGGTTTTTCGTCTGCGGCCTCTTTTCCTTTGGCCCATTTGGATCTTCGCATTATGGCCTAAAGCTCGCATGAGGTGTGCGGTCAATAGACCTCGTTACAGGTGCGCCTGTTGCGAAACGATTGCGCTTTTTTGGGACCGCAAAATCTAACCGTTTGTGATAATCAATCCAATGCCAGCTCCGTTGTCTTGCGCACCGTGCGCAACGCGAACGAAGACTGGACGCGCAGCACCCCGGGCAGGCCAGTAAGCTTCTCATGCACGCGCATGTAATCCGCATTATCTTTGACGATCACCCGCAGCAGATAATCGAAGTCGCCTGACATGAGATAACATTCCATCACCTCCGGTACGGCGACGATCACTTTTTCGAACTGCTGCAGTTTATCCTTCTGCTGCCCTTCCAACGTGACCCTGACAAACACGTTGCCGGGCTTTCCGATGGCAGCTTGATCAATCAGCATCACGTATCGCTCGATAATGCCGCTCTGTTCTAGCAGGCGGACACGGCGCAAGCAAGCCGATTCTGAAAGTCCGACGCGTTCCGCAAGCTGCACATTTGATGCCCGGCCATCTTTCTGCAGCACCCGGAGAATAGCTCGATCAATCTTGTCTGTGGCATGGAATGGCATATTCTGCATATAACCCTCGAATTTATGAAATTATCTATAACTATCTACAAAAATAATCGAATCTTTGCAAGATAAAATCCTGACTTTACTGCTAAGCTTTTAACCGTTAATCAGCGGGTGCCGTACCAGTGATCCGGCGGCATTGTGAATCCTGCCGGGCTTCCAGGCGCGCAGCACCGCTTTATGCAGGAGCATGAATATGGTCGTGGGCATTCTGCGGGAAATCAAAGTTGAAGAGAATCGCGTCTGCATGACCCCGGCGGGAGTCGAACTCATGACCGGCAATGGGCACAAAGTGTTGGTGGAAAAATCGGCCGGCGCCGGCAGTGGGTTCAGCGATGAGGCCTATCGCCAGGCCGGAGCGGAAATCGTGGAGACCCCGGCCGAAATTTATAAGCGCGCCGAGATGGTCATGCACGTCAAGGAACCGCAACCGCGCGAATACGGGATGATCCGTGAGGGTCAGATCGTGTTTACCTATTTCCATTTTGCCGCTAATGAGAAATTGACGAAGGCGATGATCGATCGGCGCTGCATCTGTATCGCCTACGAGACCATTGTGGGCGCCAACAACAGCCTGCCGCTTTTGACTCCCATGAGTGAGGTGGCTGGAAGAATGGCAGTTCAGCAGGGCGCCAAGTATGTTGAACGAACTCATGGCGGGCGTGGCATCCTGCTGGGCGGCGTACCAGGCGTAGCGCCGGCCACGGTGCTGATCCTGGGAGGCGGAGTGGTCGGCACCCATGCCGCACAGATGGCATGCGGTCTGGGCGCCAAGGTCTATCTGTTGGATATGAACCTTGACCGTCTGCGCCATCTTGCCGAGATTATGCCTAAAAATTGTTTCCCGATGATGTCTTCAGCGGCGGTCATTCGGGAATTGATACAGCAGGCCGACGTCGTCATCGGCGCCGTCCTGCTGCACGGAGCAAAGGCCCCCAGGCTGGTAAGCCGTGAGATGCTCAAGACGATGAAGAAAGGCGCGGTTTTGGTCGATGTCGCTATCGATCAGGGCGGCTGTTTCGAAACTTCTCGTCCCACTACGCATCAGGAGCCGACCTACGAGGTTGACGGCATTGTTCATTATTGCGTGGCCAATATGCCGGGAGCGGTGCCGCTGACCTCGACTATGGCGCTGACCAATGCGACCCTGCCGTATGCAGCCGTTATCGCCGGCAAAGGCTGGAAAAAGGCTGCGTTGTCTAATGAGGGCATCAAGGCAGGCATTAACATTGCCAACGGCCTGGTGACCTACTGCGGTGTGGCCGAGGCCTTCGGCATGGTGTGCACGCCTGTCGATCAGGTGCTGGCGTCTCAGCCAGTACCTTCATTTGCGGCGTAAGCTCAAAACCAAGGATGATTTTTACGATTCGATACGGCGAAATAATATGTTGAACGGGCAAAGGCATACGTCGCTAGGGTGATGATATTCACCCCAATCCCTGGTTGCTTCGCGACGGGATATTTCCCCAATCGGTATGGTTTCCATCGGCTCCCCGAAAAGCGAGGCTGGACATGTAAGCTGATAAAGGAGCTGTTGTGATCGCAAGATGTTTTAACCCCACCTGCGCCGCCCCATTTCAGTATCTCCGGGGCGGCAAGCTTTTCGTGCGAGATTCCGGCAATTACGGTAAGGGCGGAACAGGTGTTAGCCAACGCCATGTTGAACATTTTTGGCTTTGCGGTTCGTGCGCTCGCAGTGTGACATTGGATTTGCAAGCACGCAAGCCGCAGGTGATTCCACTTACAACCCAGCGGCGGAGTGCGGGAAGCCGGCAGTTGAGCGATACGCGCCGGTGAAGCTGCAGGGCGTGTTTTGTTTGACAAAACGACGGATTGGTATTACCTGTCTAAGAGGCTGCGGAAAAACAGCGTTCGGTGGCATGGCCTTGCAAATTGCGCAGCGATATTTTGGATTTCACATCTTCTAACGCCGCGCTTGCTACTCTCGTCTCCAGCAGCCCGTTCGGCGTTGGCTGGCGGCTCCAGCTTGGTGCGTTTTTCCGCAGGCGGTTCAAGGCAGCACGCGATGCAAGCAGCGCTCGCAGGAGCGCCGTCGACTGGGAGGTGAGATGCCGGCATCTTTGACGGACCAGAAGAAACCGATTCTGACACTCAACGAACTCACGGCCATGTACGACTTCACCGGCCAAACAGTAGTGATTACCGGCGGGGCCGGAATCCTGGGGAGTGAATTTGCGTGTGCCCTGGTCGGCTGCGGTGCCAATGTAGCTATTCTCGACCTCAATATCGAGCCCGGCAAGGCGCTTCTGGAGCGCATGGGTGAGCGCGCCGCGCAGACGGCGCTCTTTGAATGCGACGTGCTGAACACTAAGAGCCTGGGGAAAGCCGGCGCTGAAGTCGCAAGCCGCTTTGGCCGCGTAGACTGCCTTATCAACGCCGCCGGCGGAAACAAGCCGCAGGCGACCACCAGCGCCGAGCTCAAGTTCTTCGACCTGCCGGCCGATGCGCTGCGCTGGGTCTTCGATCTGAACCTGCTGGCAACCGTCCTTCCCTGCCAGACTTTTGGCAGAATGATGGCTGGTCAAGGCCGCGGCACGATCTTGAACATTTCGTCATTGGCCGCCCTGCAGCCCCTCACCCGCGTGCCGGCGTACTCGGCGGGCAAGGCCGGCATCAGCAATTTCACGCAGTGGCTGGCGGTTCATATGGCGCAACAGTATTCGCCGCGCATCCGCGTTAACGCCATAGCCCCTGGCTTCTTTCTGACCACCCAGAACCGTTTTCTGCTGATCGACCCGCAAACGGGTGAATTGACGGCACGCGGCAAATCAGTCATTGCGCACACGCCGATGGCGCGCTTCGGCGAACCGGAAGAACTCTTGGGCGCCGTCTTGTGGCTGTTGTCTCCGGCGGCGGCCTTCGTGACCGGAGCGGTGGTAGTTATCGATGGAGGATTCTCCGCTTACAGCGGCGTGTAATCGAGGTAGACGAACATGACAATCGGAAGAGGGTCCGCCGGCGAATACCTGAGCGCCGCAGCCACGCGTGAGATTGTGGCGGAAGCGCTCGCCACTGTTGCCCTGGATGGCAAGCGCGTCTTGATGCTTATTCCGGACGGTACGCGAACCATGCCCATGCCGCAGATGTTCGCGCTCTTCCGGGAGCTGCTTCGCCCGCGCCTGCAGGCGCTCGACTATCTTGTCGCCTTGGGAACCCACCCGCCGATGAGCGACGCGCAATTGAGCAAACTCATCGGCCGCACCGTAGTTAATGGCATGGCGGACGGCGCGCACATCTTTAACCACCACTGGGAAGACCCGGCCAACTTTGTAAAGCTGGGCGTCATTCCCGCGGCGGAGATCGAGCAGATCACCGGCGGCCTGATGTCGCAGCCAGTGCCGGTCACGCTGAACAGGCTGATCCTCGATTACGACCACGTCGTCATCTGCGGGCCGGTATTTCCGCATGAAGTGGTTGGCTTCTCCGGCGGCAACAAATACTTTTTCCCCGGGATTGCCGGCCCCGAGATCATCAATCTCACGCACTGGCTGGGAGCGGTCATCACCAACTACGAGGTGATTGGCGCCGGGTACACCCCGGTGAGGAAGGTTATCGACCGCGCCGCTGCCTTCATCCCGCGGCCGGCCTCCTGCTTTGCGCTGGTGGTCACGCATGAAGGCCTGGCCGGACTGTATTTCGGTTCGCCCGAGGAGGCGTGGACTGCGGCTGCGGCACTCTCGGCGCAGAAGCATATCGTCTATGTCGAGAAGCCCTTCCGGCGAGTGCTGTCCGTCATGCCCGACCTTTACGATGACCTGTGGACCGCCGCCAAGGGCATGTACAAAATGGAGCCCGCCATTGAAGATGGCGGGGAAGTTGTCATCTACAGCCCGCGCATTACCGAGGTCAGCTACACTCACGGCAAGTTGCTCGACGAAATCGGCTACCACTGCCGCGACTATTTCCTCAAGCAATGGGAGCGGTTCAAAAACTGCCCTGGTACGGTCCTGGCGCATTCCAGTCACGTAAAAGGCTTGGGCCAATACGATCCGGTGACCGGCATCGAATGCCCTCGCATCCGGGTGACGCTCGCCACCGGCATCCCGGAAGAGCGCTGCCGCCGTATCAACCTGGGATATATGAACCCGGCGGCCGTCAACCTCAAGGAATGGCGTGGCCACGAGCATGAAGGCATCGCCGTCATCCCGCGCGCCGGCGAAACATTGTTCCGGCTCAAGCAGACGGGCGCCGCGGCCGCGCCGTAGAAAACCAGATGGCGCCCGGGCAGGCGCAGATTCTTCCAGTTCTTGCTGGCCCTGATCCGCTTGGCTACTGCCGCCGCGCGGCGCTCCCATCGTGCTGCCCCTTCCTCGATGCCGATTGATCAGGTGTGATCATGAATTCTGTTGGCGGCTGCACGGAAATGTCAAGCAACCTTCCGGCAAGGCCTCGACCCGCCTATGGAATATTTGCGCGTCTCGGAATAGACTTCCTTCGCACAATCAAGCAAGGAACTGCGCATGAAGAGACCGGTTTGGATTGGCGTTGACATTGGAACAGCAGGCGTCAGAGCCGCCGCCTA
>JBEKQR010000012.1:0-24127 GCA_049519515.1 Candidatus Korobacteraceae bacterium | reverse complement strand
GTTGGCGCGATGGGGTGGGAGGCATGCCGTCCCAAGCCAGAAACATGCGCTCTTTAGCCCCTGAGGGTAGTGCCTCAGGGCCTAAAGGCCCATCGTATTCGCGATCTTTCCGGCGCGGCTGAAGCCGCGCCCCTTCAAAGATGGCAGGACACTGACTCTGGTTTGCCTAGAGCCTGTTATTAACTTGAATTCGAATCCGTTGATCCTGAACGACTTGGAGAAATTCGCCGTTCTCCTATCGTGTTCGTAATCGCAAGAAATGAAGTCACTTATAAAAGTTAATAACAGGCTCTAGTCGTGCCTCATTTGATCAGCCGCGCGGGAGGTGCGGGAATGCAGATATTCGAACAAGTAGCGGCCATGCAGCAGGCGTGCCGGGAGGTGCGCCGGAGCGGAAAGATATTGGGCCTGGTTCCGACCATGGGGGCGCTGCATGCGGGCCACATCTCGCTGGTCCGGGCGGCGCGGGCTGCCTGCGAGGTGGTGGCCGCGACCATCTTCGTCAATCCGCTGCAGTTCGGCCCGCGGGAGGATTTTTCAAGATATCCGCGCACCTTCGAGGAAGATTGCCGCAAGCTGCGCGCCGAGGGAGTCGAACTGCTGTTTGCTCCCACGACGGAGCAGATGTATCCGCCGGGGACGAGCACGGTGGTGCACGTCGAAGGACTGAGCGACAAGCTGGACGGCAAGAGCCGTCCCGGCCACTTCCGCGGGGTCACGACGGTGGTCGCCAAGCTGTTCGAGATCGCGCGTCCGCACCGCGCCTACTTCGGACAGAAGGACGCCGCCCAGCTTGCCGTGCTGCGCAAGATGGCGCGCGACCTCAACATGGACATCGAGATCATTGCCTGCCCCATCGTTCGCGAAGCCGATGGCCTGGCGATGTCTTCACGCAACGCCTATCTCTCGCCGGAGCAACGCAAGCAGGCGCTCTGCCTGCACCGCGCTCTTTGCCGCGTGCAGACCCTGGCCGCAGCGGGCGAGCACGACCCGCGCAAGCTTATCGAAGCCGGAAAGTCGGTAATTGGCAAAGAACCGGCGGTGCGCATCGACTTCCTTGAGATCGTCGATCCCGAGACGCTTGACCCCTTGCCGGACCTCACCCGCGGAGCCTTGGTGGCCGGGGCGTGCTATGTCGGCAAAACCAGGCTGATCGATAACATTCTGTTGCCGGCGAGGCCGCCAAAAGCTTGAACCACAGAGTTCACAGAGGACACAGAGAAGAGTGGGTTGGGTAAATGGTGATATTGCCTGTTCTCGCCAGCCATTGACATTTTGCCGTAAGCTGTAGCTGATGTGGCACATGAGCTGGTCATGATTGCTGACATGACATTCGCTAGCGGCTATCGGGGTGGAACTGCTCGATGAGCTGCCAGGAAGTCCCGTCACGAACCAGTTCTACATCCCACCAGGAAAATCAATAGGCCAAGACGGAATGCTGGTTCACATCATTCCCGATGCTACAGGGGATTGGATCGGATGCTTTGCGTTCGGCGATTTCCGCGCTGGCTTATCGGCTGTAATCGCGTCACCACAGCCGGAAATGTTGTTGGTCATAGCGAGAGGTGCAGGTTACCTGGTCAATACAGCGCGTCCCTCAGAATGGAAGCAAATCCCGTGCGTACCTGTACGGGACGCAAGAGTTCTGTTGGATCACCGCCTTGTGATCTTCGCGGATTTCACCAGGCTCGCTGCATACGGAACGAACGGCCTTGCAAGGCGAAGCCAGCCCCTCTGTGCGGATGACTTGAGAATTATCGGCATTGCAGGCGCAATAATCACCGGCAGCGGCTATGATCCCACGAACCCTGCAAGCCCAGAAGGGCGCTTCGAGTTGGATTTGTTGACGGGGGTAATAAGCAAAACGAATTTCGAATGTCTATAAGCAGAAGCTGGCTTCCGCTGTGCTTGACGATAAATCCTTAGTGCTCTATCGACAGTGCTCCGCGCATGCTGCTTTCTCTCAAGTAAGTCTTTTCCTGCCGGATTCATCCCGCTACAGTACCACTGTGATCGTCAGCGATCCGGAGGATGCCCGTACTGCGAGCACGGCATCGAGCTTTGGCCTTGCAAACGCGCATGGCGGGGATTCGCGTCATTAACTGGCTTATCCGCTCAAGAAGTAATTTCCACTGTAAGGTATCGACCCGATGGCCCCATCCAGCACCTCAGGTTATAGTTCATCTGTAGTCGCACTACGGCGGTTGCTAGACCGGCAGTGATGCGATCTGATCTTCTGAGGAGATTCTGCCCATGAACACTCTCCGCGCATTTTTGTTCAGTTCTGCCCTGCTCGTTCTTCTCGTTTTGGCTGCTGCCGTCCACCCTGCCATTGCTCAGACGGCTCATGGCAGGCAGGAGCACCATCAGACGATTCCAGCCGGGAAAACCTGTTCTAGCTGCCACAAGATGACGTATGCCCAATGGAAAGGCAGCCCGCATGGCACCAATGATGTCCAATGCACCGTGTGTCATGGCGAGATCACAGCACAGAGCGTCGCGGCCACGCCGGCGTTGAGCGTATGCGACCCCTGTCACGCCGAGCAGGTGGCACAACTGAAGTCTGATCCATTCATGAAAGGCAAGACGTGTGTGACCTGTCATCCACCACACACGTTCATGCTGCACAAGAAGGCAGCCGTCGCAGGTAAGTAATACTGGTTCGCGGAGCAGTTGCTTTGCTCGGCGGGTGGCCCAGGTATGCGCCAGCGGAGGCGTGGCCGGTTTGGGAATCGTTGTAGCGCATACCTGGGATAAAAGACTAGCGTGCTCCAAGTGCTTTGGCCTGCAAATTTCGTTTACGCGCCGTCCACTCCGACTCGATCTCCACTCCACAATCCTTGCCCGTGGCGTAGTGGCGAAAACTGCTCCACGGCCATTCCTCCGCCCTGACGCACAGTCTCTGTGGAGCCCCGCCCAAAAGCCCGATATAACGCTCTCATATGGCTTAGTGACGCATATTACCGGATGGGCGACTTAGAAAAAGCGAGAGCGCATCTAGAATCGGCGCTGACCGAGGCACAGTCTACTTCCAAAGCCCAATTACCTTCCGAGTATCCAGCGTCGATTCGATACAAATTAGCGCTGCTTGCGTACAAACAGAACCGGTTCGGAGATGCAAAGGCTCAACTAGAGCTGACCTCAGCAGTGGCCACAGAGAACCCTGAGCTGATACGCCCTGAGTTAATGAAGTCAATCGTGAAGCTTCGGTCTTTGCTGGATCGGCCACATCCAACATAGTGCTGGCACAAGTGTATAGCTGGCTATAAATCGTCATATCGACAGTTAGGGCCAGCAGTTCCCGTTTTGGCCAAAGTGGCCAGAACGCCTGTTATCAACAATCGTCGGCGCGAGGCGTCTTTTCGCTCTACACTGTACGTTTGAGAACCGTAGGACTCGCTTTGATGATTTGTGTTGCAGCAAAGGTGGAACATGGGACAGGTACTGCCAACCCGCAACTTAATTCCGTCAGCGCAGTCCGCCGAATGGATTGACATATCCGTACCGATCTACACGGGAATGGTGCATTGGCCTGATGATCCATCCATCGAGATCGAAACCATTACGCACGTGGAGCGGGGCGATGTCTGCACTGTTTCGGCGCTCAAGCTGGGTGCTCATACCGGGACTCACATTGACGCTCCCAAACACTTTCTGGCGGGCGGCTCAGGGACGCATCAGGTTCCTCTGCACAGCCTGATTGGACATGCACGTGTGATTGAAATCAAAGATCCTGATGCGATCAAGGAGGCGGAGCTTCGCCAGCATAACCTCGTCCCGTCAGAGCGGCTGCTGTTCAAGACATTGAACTCTCAACGATGCTGGAACAGCCCGCAGTTTGTAAGCCAGTTCATTGCAATTTCTGAAGACGCCGCTTCGTACTTGGCCGAACAGAAAATAATGACTGTCGGAATCGACTATCTATCGGTAGGCAATCCTGAAGTGCATCGAATTTTACTCGGAGCCGGCATTGTCATCGTTGAAGGGCTGAACCTGGCGGAGGTCAGCCCAGGTCAGTACGAATTAGTTTGTCTTCCATTGAAAATCTTGGGGGGCGATGGTTCACCGGCGCGAGCGTTACTGAAAGCGCCTGCTTCGCTTGGGTGAAACAGCAAGAGGCAACGGGCTGCTCTGTGCGTAGCGGATTTCACCCACAATCGAGACAAGAAGAGTCAGTATCTGTGTAACTGGTAATAAATCGCCGTATCGCTAATCAATCCCCTTCCTGCTCTGCTTCTCACTCCGTGTTCCTCTGTGTTCTCTGCCCTGAAAATAGGAGTCGCTACACGTAAAATCAACGACTTATAGCCTTCCTATTTTCATGTTTTCTGGGTGGGATTTCATCCCATGTGCGACTGTGGTTAGGTTTCTTTCCGCGAAACGAACGGGTTCCCGGCGATCACGTAACGCAACGGCATTTCGGCTGCCTTGTTGACGTTGATTCTCACCGTGGTGGCGATACGGCCGGGTCGAAAGCCATCATCCGCCAAAAAAAGTTCGGAGCGCGCGCTGGTCAGCGGCATTCCATTGTGCCGTTGGCGCGTGATTTGCATTGCCTGAGTGAGCCGGCCCGGACCGCCGCAGAGCAGCCGCAACCGGCCTGCCAGTGCCGGATGGCCTCCCGCGGATGCCGCCTTCATCTCGACCGGGCTGGTGGCAGGAAGGTCCAGCCCACGCAGCTTCGCCATGGTTCCGAGGCCGCGCACCGGCTCCAAAGCGCGGAAGAGCACGCATCCGGCCTCGCCCTCGGGCAGGCACGAGACGTTCAGGCAGAAGTGATTTCCATAAATCAGGTAAACGTAAGCCACGCCGGGCGGTCCAAAGAGCACGGCATTGCGGGCTGTCTTTCCCGCATAGGCGTGGGCAGCCGGATCGAGGGCGCCCAGGTAGGCTTCCGTCTCAACCACCCTTGCCACCAGCAGCTCCCGCCGGCCTCCCGGCAAGCGGCGCGTTTGCGTTTGGGCCGGGCAGCGCCGCACCAGCAGCTTTCCCAGCAACTCCCGCCCCACGTCTCTGGGATCGCGGTTGAAAAACTCCGGCGACAGGGCCTTCAGGCAGGCAGAGGCCGCGATTGCGCCTGCCGGGATCGAGTCGCGAGGCTCTGGTGGCAACCGTTTCATTTGCTCCTGATCGCTCTTTGATCTCTAAGAATAGCCTGTCAGCCCGGCGGGCGAACAGTCCGCCTGCCCCGCCTTGCGCGCAACTGAGCTCTGCCGTTAAACTGAAACCACCGAATGAACTCTATCGCCAAGACGTTGAAGGGCTACGTGTGGTGGACGCATCCGCGCGGAAACCTGCACTACGACGTCATGGTGACCCTGATTCTCCTGTTCATCTTTGTCGGTCCACTGTTCATCAATTTCAATGACAAGCCGGCCGAGCGCAGCGAGCACGTTGGCGGGGTGGTGGTGACGCCGCTGGGGAGCAATCGCTACCTTTATCACATCGAAGCCGCCGCTGTTCAGGGGAAAACGGAGAGCGAGGTTCGCGCCAGCCTGATGGGGGTCATCGAGCCCATTGCCGGCGAGGTCAAGCTCCTAAACTACGCGGAGATCAAGGACCGCAAGGGAAACGTCATCGCCTACGATGTCTGGGTGAGACGCGGGCTAGGCGGCTAGCCAACCCTGCCAAGCGAAACTGCGCGCTTGCCGGGAACCTCGCAACCCGCCCGACAATCCTCTCGGCCGGGCCGCTCGCTCTTCCAGTTGTTGAGTTACACTGTGCGGAGGCCCGCATTTGTCTTGTGTCTTGCTCCTTGCGACGGCGCTGTGTTGCACGAGGATATGACCTGCAAGAAGAGATCCACCGCAATCCCTGCAATCCCTGTCCTGAGCTCGCTCCCGGGGTCCCCGGCGGAGGCTGCTTTGCCTCTGCTGCGTAGTTTGACAACCGGCCTTCGCCGGCCGGGTTCTATGTAAGCGATCTCCCAGCGCGTGCCGGGCAGAGGCTGTGGCGGCCCTCGCGGAAACCGGGTCCCCGGCAAGCGCCGTATCTGTGCGTAGTGGGAAGAGTTTTGTGGACCGAACTATGAAAAGATTCTCAGCCCTGCTGCTGTTACTTCTAACCCTCAACCTGTACGGCCTGGGGCAAGCCAATCGCGCCGCCGATCTGGAAACCGTCCTGCAGGCAATGGACAAGGCTGCCGCCGGCTTTCGCACGCTGCAGACCGATTTCACCTGGGACCAGTTTACGCGGGTGGTAAGCAGCCACGACTACCAGAGCGGCGTGATGGATTTTCGCCGCTCCAACAAAGACGTGGAAATGGCGGCAGTCATCAAGCAGCCGATACTCAAGTACGTGCTGTTCAAGGGCGGAGTGGTGCAGGTCTACGAGCCCAGGATCAACCAGGTGACGGAATATGATGTCGGCAAGAACCGGGCCGATTTCCAGACCTACCTGGTGCTGGGCTTCGGCGGCGGCGGCCATGAGCTGATGAAGAGCTTTAATCTTCGCTATGTGGGGACCGAGCTGGCGGGAGGCGTCAACGCTTACAAGCTGGAACTGGCGCCCAAGTCCGAAAAGGCGCGGGCAACATTCTCGCTGATTACCTTGTGGATCGATCCCAGCCGGGGCCTTGCCGTGCAGCAGAAATTCGCGGAGGCTTCGGGCGATTACCGGCTGGCGCAGTACACGAACATACAGCTCAATCAGAAGCTGCCCAAGGACGCCTTCAGCCTGCATACAGAAGGAAAGAATCCGCGAATAGTGAAGCCGCGTGGCCCGTAGGGACACGATCGAACAAACGTTGAGCTATTCCTTCCAAGCCATGCTGCGCTCGCTGCGCCTGCAATAGCCAGAGTACCGGGATGGGATTAGAGCGGTTTGTTGCTGTTGCTTTCAAGCCACCTTCGCCTTCTGATAGACGAATGCCTCGGCTGCCGTCAGGATCTCCTCGACCAGCTCCGGTGACGAGGCCTCGCTGTAGATGCGCAACAGCGGTTCGGTGCCCGAACCCCGCAGCAGAACCCACGGTTCGGCGCCGTTGCCGTTGGTAGGAGCGTCGAGAAAGAACTTGTAGCCATCCATGTCTTCCACGCGCAGCACCTTGTAGCCGATCTTCTGCGGACGCTGGGCGGCGCGGGTAAGGGCCGAAAGTTTCAGATCGTCGGCGATGTGCAGATCGCGGCGGCCGTAGAAGTGGCGCCCGTATTCGCGCTGTAAGCCTTCGACCAACTGGCCGAGTGACCGGCCTTCTTCCGCCATCACGTTGGCCAGCAGCAGCGAGTTCAGGATGCCGTCGCGTTCCGGCAGGTGCCGGGGAATGCCGATGCCGCCCGACTCCTCGCCGCCTACCAGCACCTCGCGCCCGCTGAGCACCACGTCGCAGACGTACTTGAAGCCGATGCCGTGCTCGATCAGCTCGCGGTTGTACTTGCGCGCAATGCGGTCCAGCATTCCCGTGGTGTTGAAGGCGCGGGTAATGGCGCCGGGCCAGCGCTTGCGTTTGAGCAGCCATTCCAGCAGCACGGCAAAACACTTGTGCGAATCGACAAAGCTGCCGTCTTCGGCCACGGCCCCGATGCGGTCGGCGTCGCCATCCACCGCCAGGCCGGCGTTGCACTTCTCGCGCACCACCACCTCCTGCAGGGCCTTGACGTGGGGCAGAATCGGTTCGGGATTGATTTCGGGAAACAGCGGGTTGACCTCGCCGCGAATCTCCAGGTGCGGAACTCCGGCTTCGCGGAAGATGCCGGCCAGCACGCCGCGGCCGGCGCCGTACATGACGTCGATGGCGAAGCGGAAGCCCGCCTTGGAGATCAGTTCCATGTCGGCGAACTGCTGGATGGCTGCCACGTAGGGCGTTTTGAAATCGGCTTCGATCACCCGGCCGCCCTTGCGAGTGGGCAGCGGCTGATCGAGGTATCCCTCGATGGCCTTCATTATGGCGGGCGTGCCCGAGCCGCCATAAGTGGCCTTGAACTTCATTCCGTTCCAGCTCCAGGGGTTATGGCTGGAGGTGATCATCACGCCGCCGGCCGCGCCCATCTGCTTCACCATGTAGGAGAGCGCCGGCGTGGGAGTGTAGTCGCTGGCCAGACGCACCACCAGGCCGGAGGCCGCCAGCTCTTCGGCGGCAGCCTCGGCGAAGCGGCGCGAACCAAAGCGCGTATCGTAGGCGATCAGCGCGCCGCGGCTCGGGTCTTCATGGCAGTGAATATAGCTAGCCACGGCCCGCGCCACGCGGCGCACGTTTTCAAAGGTGTAGTCGTCGGCGATCAAGCCGCGCCAGCCATCGGTGCCGAACTTAATTGCGGAAGGCATTCAAACCCTATGTCAGTTCCGTGATTTTCTTCGCATCGAGAAAGGCAACGATCTTGCCGACATCCTGCGCGCGCTCGCGCGTGGTGACCAGCAGCGCATCCTCGGTCTCCACCACCACCAGATTCCTTACTCCCACGGCGGCAATGAACTTGCGGGGGGAGTGCAGGTAGTTGCCTTCGGCGTCGAGGGTAAAGGAGCGCACCGCCTCGATGTGGTTGCCGCGCTCGCGATCCTGGCGGGCCATCAGCATGCGATGCTCGTGCAGCGCCGACCAGGAGCCCAGATCGTTCCAGCCAAAGCCGGCGCGAATGCACAAAATGTTGGAGTCCTGCTCGCCCCGGGCCGAGCGCGGCTCCAGCACTGCGTAATCGACGCTGATGTTTTCGCACTTGGGATACAGCCGGGCAAAGGTCTTGGCAAACTTGCTGGTGCCGTAAGCGGCTGCGATCTGCCGCAGCAATGGCGCCGTCTTGGGCAGATACTCGTCAATGGCTGCCGCCAGCGTTGCCGCCGACCAGATGAACATGCCGCTGTTCCACAGGTAATTGCCGGCTTGCAGGAATTCGAGGGCGCGCTCCAGCTTGGGCTTCTCGGCGAAGCAGCGCACGCGCAGCGCCTCGCCTGACGGATCGCCGGTTTCAATGTAGCCGTAGCCGGTCTCCGGCCGCGTCGGCTTGATGCCCATCACCACGATGTTCTCGCCGGCGGCGGCCAGCGAAATCGCCGTGGCTAAGTCCTGCCGGAAGCGGCGCTCGTCGATGATGACGTGATCGGAAGGAAACAAGCCGATGATGGCCTTGGGATCGCGCTCGAGAAGCAGAAAAGCAGCCAGCCCAATCGCCGGCGCCGTGTTACGGCCCACCGGCTCGGCGATGACCTGCTGCCGCTGAAGCTCGGGCAATTGGCGGAGAATGTTGCGCTGGAGTTCCTGGTTGGTGATGACCCAGAACTTCCGCGGCGAGGACAGCCGCCGCAGGCGGGCAACGGTCTCCTGAATCATTGTCTGGCGGCCGCTCAAGGGCAGCAGTTGCTTGGCCAGGCGACGGCGGCTGAGCGGCCAGAAGCGCGTCCCACGGCCGCCGGCGAGAATGACGGGATAGAAATGCTCGCTTTGGTTCTTGGACACCCTGCGCCTTTCAATCACCCCGGCACGAAGAAGCATCCTTGCCAGGGACTCCGCAACCCGGCATGCTCGCCGGGCCGTTCGGGACCAAGCAAAGGCAGCGTGCCTCAGCACCGCCGTCTCGGGCCCCGCTCCATCCCCAAAATAACACTTTGTGGAACTTTGATCCCAGGGTTTAAGAGGCCGAGTCTGTTAGCCGAGCCTAGATGGCCCAGTAAATGGCGTCGCCAGGCTCCCGGCCAAAGTGGCAATCTGCGGCGGCTCCAGCGGCTCGCCCGGTACGCGCATGCGGAGGAATTCCACCGTCCACTGCGGACGCAACCTGACTTGTCTCAGGCTGGCGGGAATCACCAGCACTTCGCCGCGGTTGAAGCTGACCGGCTGGGCGTTCTCGGACTCGACGATGGCGCCACCCTCCACCGCAACCAGAATGTGCGCCGAGCTCAGTCCCGGAGAAGCCGTAAGCGACAGCGGCTCGGAAGCCGAATAGCGCTCGACCACGAAAGACGGCGCGCTCACCAGCAGATCATGGCCATTGGCCGCGCGCGGCAACACCTTTCCGGCACGCGCGTCTTCCCGCATGGCCCGCAAGCCCTGATCGAGGTGCAATTGTCTGCCGCGGCCGTAGTCGTATAGTCGGAAGGTCGTGTCAGAGTTTTGCTGGGTTTCGATCAAGATCGATCCCGGCCCGATGGTGTGTACCGTGCCCGCCTCGACGTAGATCAGGTCGCCCTGATTCAGTTCTATCCAGTTAAGCAGTTCCTCGGCGCGGTTCTCGCGGATAGCAACCTCGAACTCGCGCTTGCTGGCGCCTTCCCGTAACCCCAGCGCCACTTGCGATCCCGGCAGGCATCTGGCGACGTACCAGCACTCCGTCTTTCCCCAGGGCTCGCCCAGTTCGCGGGCGAAACGGTCATCGGGATGCACTTGCACGGAGAGCTTGTCGCGCGGAAAAATAAACTTGGTTAACAGCGGAAAGCGGTCAGGCTGCGGGGCGGCCTCTCCCACCAGCTCGACGCCAAATCGCCGGCAGAGGTCGGCGAGCGTGGCTCCCGAATGCGGCCCATTGGCGATGCGGCAAGCGTCGCCGGTCAGCCACGCCTCCCCGATTGGTTCATGGCCGACTACCTGGGTAAAGAATGGGCGCAGATCCCTAGTCCCCCAAGGCCGTTCGTCGAACTCCGGGACCAGCAACAATGGGTATAGTTCAGACATTTGGGAGCCAAAAACCTTTTTTCGAGAACGGGCGATACCGGCTGGCTAGACTGTAATCGGGCGCCGGCGCACTTTCGGTTTAGAGTGCCAGAACAGCCGGATCGTTGCCGAGGGGCGCACAAAAAACCAGCCTGGGCGCCCCTCCCTCGCCGCTGCTGCGCAGAATACGGTAGAGCAATTCTACAGTCGCTGTATACGGGTGGAAGCCCCAGGCCCGATGAATTGTTGCGCCTCAAGATAGAAGGCTTCAGCCCCTGTGTTCAAACCCACAGGGGCCAAAGCCCGTTCGTTTCCACCCGCAGGTCGCCGGGCTGAAGCCTGGCGCCCGGTTACAGCGAGGCGAAGTACTTGCGCATCCTTTCCAGCCCGCGGTCGATCTCCGCCGCCGAGGTGGCATAGGAGAGCCGAATGTGCTGCTGGCTGCCAAACGCCTCGCCGGGAACCCCGACCACGTGCGCCTGGTTGAGCAGCCCTTTGAAGACGTCGGTCGGCGTCTTCAGGCCGCCCTTGCCGAAATAGGCGCTGATGTTTGGAAAGACGTAAAACGCGCCCTGCGGCATGCTGCACGTGATTCCGGGTATGGCGCGCAACCCTTTCACTATCTGGTCGCGCAACTGCTTGAACTCAGCGCGGAAATCGGCCACGCATTGCTGCGACTCGCGAAGCGCCGCTATTCCGGCCTTCTGCACAAACGAAGTCGGGTTGGAGGTGGACTGGCTCTGCAGTTTCTGCGTCTGCTTGACCACTGCCGCCGGTCCCATGACATAGCCCAAACGCCAGCCGGTCATGGAATAGGTCTTGGAGAGCGAGCCGACCACCAGCAGGCGCTCGCGGGCTTCGGCAATCGAGCCGGCGGAGAAGAGCCTGCCGCTGTAGTCCAGGTAGACATAGCACTCGTCGCTCAGGACCCAGATTCCGCGCTTGGTGGCCATGCGAACAATTTCTGTGAACTCCGGCGGCGCCAGCGTGGCGCCCGAAGGATTATTGGGCGAATTGATGATGATCAGCTTGGTGCGCGGTGTGATGGCCTTCTCCACCATGGCCGGCGTCAGGGTGAAGTCCTTCTTCTCGTCCGTCTCCACATAGACGCACTTGCCGCCGCAGTACTCCACCATGTCCTTGAAGGAGACCCAGTAAGGGACAGGGATAATAACCTCGTCTCCGTGCTCGATGAGGACCTGGAAGGTGTTGAACAGCGCGTGCTTGCCCCCGACGGATACGACTACCTCGTCGGCCTTGTAGTTGCTGCCGAAGTCGGCGGCGTGACGGGCGACGATGGCGTCGCGCAGCTCATTAATACCTCCGACCGCAGTGTACTTGGTGAAGTTGTTCTGGATGGCGGCGATGGCCGCATCCTTGATGTGCTGAGGTGTTTGAAAATGCGGCTCGCCGGCGGCGAAGTAGACCAGGTCAACTCCTTGCGCGCGCAGCTTGTCGCCTTCCGCCACGGCGGCTAAAGTGGCCGAGGGAAAAATGCGGTTGATCCGGGCGGTGAATGGCGTTTGTACTCCTGAACTCGCGGCCATGAGTTCTCCTCCGTTATTTTCTTAATTCCTATAGTTTCTGGCGATTGTTCGCCACTTTTGGGCGAAAACGTTCTACTCGCTTAATCTCAATTCTCTCAGGATAACCGAAGCGGACACCTGCGCGCTTAGGGATTAGAGATCCTTCGCTCGCTGCGCTCGCTCGGGATGACCGCCCGAGGCTTCTGCTTCGCTCACGCCTCGGACTGCGCGGTCACTTACCGGGCCTTTCTAGCCGGCCTGGCGGGCGGCTTCAGTTTCCTCTCCAGTTCCTGTCTCACCAACTCGGGAACCAGGTCGCTGACGCAGCCGCCAAGCATATAGATTTCGCGCACCAGGCGCGAACTCAAGTAAGAATAAGCCTGGGCCGGCATCATGAAGATGGTCTCCAGCCGGGGCTCGAGCTTGCGATTCATGAGCGCCATCTGCAATTCGTATTCATAATCGCTGACGGCCCTGATTCCTCGCAGAACGGCCTTGGCATCGTTCCGCATGGCGTAATCGACCAGCAGCCCCTCGAAGGCGTCCACCCGGACATTTTCCCACCGGCTGGTGGTCTGGCGCAGCATCTCCAGTCTCTCCTCGAGGGTGAATAGCGGCTCCTTGTCCCGGTTGTGAAGAATGGCGACGATGAGCACGTCGAAAATCTTGGCGCCGCGCTCGATCAAATCCAGGTGACCGTTCGTCAGCGGGTCAAAGCTGCCGGGGTAGATCGCAGTGACTTGCTTTTTCAAGAAGCCTCGCCTTGCCGCGTTAGTGCTGAAGCTCGATTCTAGCCCGCCGTTTGCGTGCGGGCAATGGGGATAAACCGGGCCGGCGAAGCTTTGGCCCCACAACCGCAAGAATGGCACCTGGCGCCGGCTTCGGCCTTTTCTCACGGGCAGATGCCGCTGGCGCGTCTGGGCGGCTTTCCGGCGGCTGGCGGCTTCTGCGCGGCCTCGGCTTGGGGATGGGCGGCACGGCAGCGCTCCGGTCCGTCCAACCACTAAGGCGCCCGGACGTTAGGCCCAGCCACTGCGGCTGGGCGGGCGAGCCTCGGGGCAGGTCAGGGATTCTCGGGCGCCTTCGTCATTTCGTCTGGAAGTTTGGAGGAAAAGCTGCCCACGGCATACGCGGGCTTACAGGAAGGGCGTGCCTGAAGTAAACTCAAGCAGGGCGGAGCGCGCGTATGCCGTAGACGGCCGGCCCCGCCCTGAACGGACATGGGCTTGTTCGACAAGCGAAGTGCGCAGGCTTTCTTGACGTTGCTGCTGATTGCGGCCGCCCTGGGATTCGTGTACATGGCGCGCAAGACGCTAATTGTTTTTCTTTTCGCCATGCTTTTCGCGTACCTATTGGGGCCGCTGGTGACGCGCGTGCAGAGGCTTACGCGCAATTCACGAGCGGCGGCCATAGCCGTGGTTTACGTCGCCCTGGCCGCTGTGCTGGTGCTCATCGGTTTTCTGATTGGACCTCGGGTAGTGAGCGAAGTTCACAAGCTCACCCAGCTTCTTCCCGATCTCTACCAGAAGATCAGCAGCGGAACTATTGCCTGGCAAGTTGGGGCGCAGAGGGGTTGGAGCCGGGAGACCCAGGCTGAAGTGCAGAGATTCCTGGCCGCGCACCGCGACGAGGTCAACTCGGTCATTCGCAACATCGGCTCACGGCTTGCCCTGCTGGCCACCAATGCGGGATGGCTGCTCCTGGTCTTAATCCTGGGCGCTTTTTTCCTGAAGAACGAGTCGCAATTGCGCGGGTTGGTTGCCGGCGCCGTCGACGAGCTGCTGCTGGATGTGCGTAAACGCGAGCTGGTGAATAAGACACTGAAAGACTTGGACGCGATGCTGGCGCAATACGTGCGCGCGCAACTGCTGCTGGTGCTGCTCGCCGGGACCGCCTATACCCTGTTTCTCGCCTTGCTCGGGGTTCAGTACGCCTTCGCCTTGGGCCCGATCGGCGGGATTCTGGAGTTCATTCCCGTGGTTGGACCGCTGCTGGCGGCGGGGCTCATCATGGGCGTCAGCTTCAGCCTGGGTTACCCCCACTTGCTGGTGGTGGCGGCCTTTCTCGGCGGCTGGCGCATCTGCGCGGACTACGTCATCGCGCCTAGGATCTATGGGGGCAAAGTTGACATCTCGCCCCTGGCGGTGATCTTTGGCCTGCTGGCCGGGGGCGAGGTGGCGGGAGTGATCGGAATTTACCTTGCCACCCCGGCCCTGGCCACCATTCGCATTCTCTGGAGAAACTGGCTGGTTTACAGCCGTCCGCACGAGCGGGAGGGCGAGCTGATCGAATCCAAGCGCTAGGTGATTTCACCCCAGTCGGGGCGACAACGGCGCCCCGGGGGCCATGATCGCGAGCTACGGTTGCTGGAATGCAGCGCCTGCGGCTAAAATAGAGTTTTGGCGTAGAGGTTTCAGACGATCATGAAAGCAGCAACCCATCCCGCTTACCAGGAAGTTCGCGTGCAGTGCGCATGCGGCAACAGCTTCCTTACCCGCAGCACCCATAAGGGCGACATCCACGTGGAAATCTGTTCCGCCTGCCACCCGTTTTTCACCGGCAAGCAGAAGGTCCTCGACACCGCCGGCCGCATCGAGCGCTTTCGCCGCAAGTACGCCAAGGTCGAGAAGCAACCGGCCGGGAAGTAGTTTCGTCCGCAGAACGCGTACCGGGCCTGTGCTTAAAGCAACTTCAGCCTCCGTCGCCGCGATGGAGGTTTTGCTTTGTGTGGGATTGGTTGCTTGCACCTCGGGGTCGTGAATAGGGGTTCCCGTCAGAAACTGTTGCGTTTGATGGGCTGAAACAACTCCCTCGGAAGCGCTATAGAATAGAGCCGCTGTGCACAAGTTCTACGACAATCCGGCCGAGCGCGTGGCCCCGGCGGGGGCGCGGGTGCCGGCCCGCATGCAGATTGGCAGCGTCACGGTCGCTCCCGCGACGGCGCTGGCGCCGATGGCCGGGGTTACCGACACTGTGTTCCGGCGCTTCATTCGCGAGATGGGCGGTTGCGGGCTGATCATGACCGAATTCACCTCGGCCGAGGGCGTGCTGCGCGGCAAAGATCGCAAGGCGAAACGTTACCTGCACTTCTACGACGACGAGCACCCCATCTCCGCGCAACTGTTCGGCAGCAACCCGGAGACGCTGGCCGAAGCCGGCATAATGATCGAAGGGCTGGGGTTCGACCTGGTGGATTTGAACCTGGGCTGTCCAGCCAAGAAGGTCGTGAAGTGCAACGGCGGCTCGGGACTGCTGCGCGATCTGCCGCTGATCGAGCGCATCTTCCGCGCCCTGCGCGCCGCCGTCCGGATTCCCTTTACGGTGAAGTTTCGCGCCGGCTGGAATGAAAGGGAACTCATCTACCCGCAGTTGGCGCGGCTGGCCGAAGATTGCGGGCTGGACGCCATCGCCATGCACGCCCGTACCCGCGAACAAGGCTATGGCGGCCAGGCGCAGTGGCGCTGGATAAGCGAACTGAAGCACTCGGTGCGCATTCCCGTGATCGGCAATGGCGACGTGCGCTCGCCCGAAGATGCCGCCGCCATGGTGGCCGAGACCGGATGCGACGCGGTCATGATCGGCCGTTCGGCCGCAACCAATCCCTGGATCTTCCGCCAAATCGCCCAATACATGGAGCACGGCACCTACCAGCTTGCCAGCGACGCCGATCGTTTTCAGATGATTCGCCGCTACTTCCGCATGCTGATCGAAGAGGGGTACCGGGACGCGCCCGGCAAGATGAAGCAGTTCGCCGCCTGGTTCACCCATGGAGTGCGCAACGGCAGCCAGCTTCGCAAAGCAATTTACGAATCCGCTGATGCGCACCGCATCGTGGACGAGGTCGAGCGCTTCTTTGAAAGCCTGCTGCGAGGCGAGGCGGCGGCGGTCGCCGTCGCCCGCGCAAGTGCAGAATAACTGCAAAAGGTATATCCCGGAGCGAGAGGTAGCGCCCGGACTTAGGCCTGGTGCTTCCACCCAGGACAATATGTGTTTAGGCGGTCATAGCCTCGCAGCTTTTTATGCGGCGCGCACCGCTGGCGCCAGCTCAGGCGTCTGGTAACTATATCTGCCTTTTTCGTCCTGCCGGAGGTAAGCCCAGGGAGCATTCAGGTCGTGGGAGAACATGGCCAGCCAGTTCTCCGGGATGGCTTCAGCGTAGAAGCGATGGCGGTTTTCGATCACCACCAGCGGCTCCAGGTCGTAGGCCATCATCCAGGTGGGCCGCAGATGATAGGTGCTGGGGATGAGGTCGCTGACGAAGCAGGCGGTCTGGCCGCCGCTGCGGATCAGCACCGTCTGCAGGTGGCGGGTGTGTCCGGGATAGACGCGGACAGAAATGCCGGGGAACAGCTCGCAGTCGCCGTCCAGCAGTTGCATCTTGCCGGCCTCGATCAACGGTTCGTAGTTCTCCGGCCGGTAGCTCATGCGGTCGCGTTCCGAGCGCAGCCGGCCATGTTCCACCTCGCCCCGCTGCACGTAGTATTGCGCGCGCGGGAATGTTGGCACCAGCCGGTCGCCTTGGCGCATGGTGTTCCATCCGCAGTGGTCGAAGTGCAGATGGGTGTTGATCACCGCGTCGAAATCTTCCGGCGCGAAGCCGAGCCGCTCCAGGTTGCGCAGCAGCAGTGGCTTGGTCTGATATAGCTCCTGCATGTCCGGGGGCAGCTTGGAGCCGGCGCCGGTCTCGATCAGGATGGTGCGCTCGTCGCTGCGCACGATCAGACAATTGAGCGCGAAGCGCAGGAAATTGTTCTCGTCCGCCGGGTGACGCTTGCTCCAGATGACCTTGGGCACGACGCCAAAGACTGCGCCTCCATCCAACACGAAAGTGCCGTCCGTGACATGAATCAATTCAAAATTGCCAATGGTGGTGTTCAGAACCCGCTACCTCGTATCCTGTCATCCCGGAAGCTGGAGGAGATGAACAAGAAAATAACTGCTATCGAGTAGATGTTGGCGAGGATAGCTGCGGTTCAGAAACTGCCCATGGGAAGAAACTCCAATCGAGTGGCCTTCTGCTTGTGTGGAGCTTTTTGAGTTGAGCGCGAGCTTTCGCTCGCCTGCCCAGCCGTGGGCAGCTTCTATCCCAGCAATCCAAAAGCTGGATTGCTGGGGAACCCCGGTCGGGGCCTACGTTATCTAGCCCTGTCTCCCCAGCGCCTCCAGCACGCGGTCAAAATCTTCCAGCGACTTGTAGTGAATAACGATCTTTCCCTTCCCCTTGTGATCGCTGATCTGGACGCGGACTCCGAGGGCGCGCTCCAGTTCGCGCTCGGCCTGGCGCACGTTGGGATCGATTTGGCGCTCGCCGGGCTCGCGCTTGGGCTTGGGGTTCATCAGGCTGTGCACGGTGGCTTCTACCTGGCGCACCGACATTGAGAGGGCCGCCGAGCGGTTGGCCAGCTTGAGCATGGCCTGGGGCGAGTCAAGGCCCATCAGCGCCTTGGCGTGGCCGAAGCTGAGCTTGTCCTGCTCAAGCAGTGCCTGTACCTCTGGCGGCAGTTTCAGCAGGCGGAGGAAGTTAGCGACGCTGGAGCGGTCTTTGCCGGTGCGCTGGGCCATCTGCTCCTGGGTAAGGCCGAACTCGCGACCCAGGCGCTCGTAGGCGCGCGCCTGCTCCATGGCGTTGAGGTCCTCCCGTTGCAGGTTTTCGACGATGGTCATCTCCATCGCCTGCTCGTTGGAAACCTGCCTCACAATCGCCGGAACGGTTTTCTTGCCCGCGCGCTGCGAGGCCAGCCAGCGGCGCTCGCCGGCAATGAGCTGGAAGCGTCCGTCGGCCAGGGGACGCACCAGGATGGGCTGCATGACGCCGGAGACCTTTATCGACTCGGCCAGCTCGGTCAAGGCGGCCTCGTCGAGGCGCAAGCGGCTCTGGTAAGGATTGCGGTCGATCAGTTCGACCGCGAGCTGGCGCACGACTTCGCCGGGAGCGGGCGCCGGCTGAGCGGAAGCCATGCTGCGGGCGGCGGGAAGCAACGTCTCCAGTCCACGGCCAAGAGCTTTTCGTTTATCAATCATCAGGGATAGACCTCGAAATGCATGATCACTGGAATTCTCTAGCCCGGTTACACCCCGCGGGCGGCGGAGGCCGTATCGGCGGAGTCCCCGGTAAGTACGGCAGTAGAGGCAGAGGGCGGCGGCGGGACGGAAATGATCTTCTGCTGCCGCTCCATCAGTTCCTTGGTCAGCCGTATATAGCTTTCCGCGCCGCGCGAACGCGGATCGTAAAGGATCACGGGCTGCCCGTGGCTGGGCGCCTCAGCCAGGCGCACATTGCGCGGGATGCTGGTCTCAAACAGCAGTTCGCCGAAATAGCTTTTCAATTCGCCGGCCACGCTCTGCGCCAGGTTGGTACGCTCGTCGAACATGGTGAGCACCACGCCTTCGACGGCCAAGCCGGGGTTGAAGTTCTGCCGCACACGCTCAATGGTGTCCAGCAGCTCGCTGATGCCCTCCAGGGCAAAGTATTCGGCCTGCATGGGAACCAGCACCGCGTTGGCGGCCACCAGGGCATTGAGGGTGAGCAGATCGAGGGCCGGCGGACAGTCGAGCACGATGTACTGGAAACGCGGCAGCAGCGGTTCGATGGCATTGCGCAGCCGGTATTCACGGTTTCCAATTGGCACCAGCTCGATGTTGGCGCCAATCAGATTCTTGCTGGACGGAATAATCCAGAGGTTCTCGACCGCCGTGGCCTGGATAACGTCTGCGGCCGCAACTTCCTCCATCAGCATTTCATAGGTGCTGAGGCGGGAAGGATCGCGCAGGAATCCGATGCCGCTGGAGCTGTTGGATTGCGGGTCGCAGTCGATAAGCAGCGTGGGGACTTCGGCGGCGGCGAAGGAGGCTGCAAGATTGATGGCGGTGGTGGTCTTACCGACGCCACCCTTCTGGTTGGCGATGGCGATTACCCGGGCCATAAGGTGATTCCTCTCGACTTGAGCGTACCCCGGGGCGCCGGGGGCTTCAATGGAGATCTGCTGTGGGAGACTGTGGATTCGGTGGATATCAGGGCAAAAACTCAAAATTGTGGGTGTTGACGAGTTTGGTTCGGATGGCTCAATTTGCAGTTTCGAGCTTCAGATTTCGAGTTTTTCGCCCGGATCTGGTTGTTTTCCTGCCCAGCGCCAAAACCAGGCTCGCTGGGACCCGGCGTCCTGCTCTGGGTGTTCTACGTGGAACACAGCCATTTGAGAACTGCTATAGGCAGCTTGCTTCGAGAGTTCCACGTGGAACATGTTCTGAGGCTTGACTGAACCGGAAATTACGGCGACGTCCAGATGGCCAGCACGCGGCTAGCTGACTGAGGCATCGGCAGGGAGCGCCAACTACCGGGAAGAATCTTGGCGGCCAGGCCCAGTTGTCCGGACCCGATCAGCGCGCCGAGCCGGCCTCCCGGCAAGACCAGCGACGCCGCCACCGGAAGCACATCCGCAAACTTCTCCACTGCCCGCAACGTCACCACTTCCGCCCGCCCACCGGGGTGCCCAGCCAGCGCCGTCGTTGCGCCAGCGGAAGTGGAGGAAAAGCGCTCTGCCCGCTCCTGCACGACGCTCACATCGCTCAACCCAAGGCTCCGCGTCAGCTCCCGGAGAAATGTCGCTTTCTTGCCCTGCGACTCGATCAGCGTCAGCCGCACACCGGGAGCGTAAAGCTTCAGCACCATGCCTGGGAATCCCGCCCCCGAGCCCACGTCAATCACGCTGGCAACGCTCTCGCGTCCAGGCAAGGCCAAATCCGGCACCTCTCTAGCGGGCCCTTCCGGGCTGAGCAGCGCACGGGCGGCAAATAAGGATTCTCCGAAATGGCGGCGGACAATTTCCTCCGGCTCCCGTATGGCCGTCAGGTTTATGCGCCGATTCCATTTGATCATTATATTTAGATATATAAATATTTGTTCTGACAATTCCGCCGCCAGAGGCGTCCCTGAATATGGCGCCAGCAACTGCGAGACGCGCTGCGTTCCGGGTATCTTCTCGGCCGATGCAATCACGCAGGCAGCATACCACCCGGGCCAAGCGCCCGCGCCGCTCTCGCCCATGATGTGCCGGTGACGGGTTCCAGCACGCGCCTCCGTTGCGAGCCGCGTTCTCGTCACATGCCTGGGTGGCTTTCCAGGTTGGCGTTGGGAACCAGGCGCATGTACACCGCCTGGGGAATCCGTGTCTGCCAGTGGCCGGCGAGGCGCGCAAACCCCACCATGCCTATAAAGATCGCCGTCACACAGGCGGCGACGGCCCATGGACTCAGCCTCCGCCGGCGTGGCCACGACAGTTCGAGCGCGCCCTGGGCGGGGCAGACGGCGACGCATTCCAGGCAGGCCGTACACTCGGCCGAGCGAATCTGCACCAGCCGGTCCACCGGCAAAGCAGCGGGGCAACTCCGGGCGCACTTGCCGCAGTCGATGCATGGCTCTGGCGCCCGCCGGATGCGGGCCGGGCTGAGCAGCGCCACCAATCCCATCAGCGCGCCATACGGACACAAGTAGCGGCACCAAATGTTCTGCACCAGCAGCGACAGCGCCGCCAGCACCGCGAGGACAATCGCACCCGTCTCGCCCATGTGGCGAAAGAAGTTCAACATCTTGACATCGGCAATCATGCCGTAGGGGCTGGACAGGAACGCCGCCAGCGCCTCCAGCGGCATGCGCGCAATCACCCAAAGAAAGAATGCCAGCAGCAGATACTTAAGGCTGCGCAGTAGCAAATCGAGCCAGTGCGGAAGAAGCAGATTGCGCCGGAAGATCTTCCTGCCCAGTTTCCACAGGTATTCGGAAACCGTGCCCACCGGACACAGCCACGAGCAAAACGCCTTGCGAAGCAGCAGGGAAATGCCCAGAAAAGCCAGCAGCAGAAACAATCCCGCCGGATGGGCGCGTGGCAGGCTGCCGGTCAGCAGGCTGTACTTCAAGCTCATCAGGGCATCAATGGGCAGCCAGCCATCGATGCCTGCCGGGCGCTCGACGTACTGCCTCGCGCCACCGCTCTCGAAGAAGCGCACCCAGGCGTAGAACTGGAACCCGATCCAGAGATTAAGTCCCAGAAAGGCACCCTGCACGGTGCGCCGCAGCAGTTGTGAACGGTCCTTGTCCAGCCGCCGCACCAGTTTCTTCTTGCCCCTGACCGCACCGCCTGCGGTCACCGCGCTTAGCGCTTTGGTTTCGAGCAAATTGTTTCGCGAACTCGCAGCTGCCATACCACCAAGCTATCGAAGCTCGCAGGCGGCCCCAATGACTTTGGTCACGGGCTAATGCCAGCGGGTAGTGAAGTTGGTTTGCAGCGACCGCACCGGCTGGCCCTGGCTGTTCTTGTCATACCAGCTGACATTGCTGCCCTGGACGGGCCCGTCGAGCGGCTCCGCGGTGACGTAGTAAGTGTCCGGCGGCAGACCCATGATGGTGTAGGTGCCATCCAGCCCGGTCAAAACGCCAACTGCGGACTTGCGAATATTGAAGCCGGAGGGCGGTGCGTTATCGGTAGTCGAGCTGGCAAAGACGTGGGCGCCATAAACGCCGCTATTGTCGCTGGATAAGCTGATGGTTCCGCTGATGGCACCGGTGGCGTAATCGGCGGTCGCCTTGGGATAAAGCAGCGAGATGACGGCGACATCGTCGTAGCTGAGGGTTGTGAGCAGGGTGGAAGCGTACGGGTACATCACGGCCCGCAGCACGGCGGAGTGGTCCAGGCCGAAGAAGTGGCCCGCCTCGTGCGTCGCCACCGTTAACAGGCTGTAAGTGGCCGCCGTATCGGACCCCGCCTGGGGAGGCAAAACGAACGTCACCGCCGGGTTGAACTGGATATCGGCGTCCTTCAGGTAAGCCCCTTGCGAGTTGAAGGTATAGGTAATGTCGGTGACTGCGAGCGTATCGGTGCTGCTGCCAGCGGCGTTGGTGAACACCGGGTCCTGGCAATTGAAGCAGACCACGTTGTGTCCGTCATTGCCGATAACAGGATTGGGCAGCGCCGCCGTGCTCCGGCTGATGCTCAGCGCAGTGTTGGGCGCGCTGGTCCAGGCGGCAAAAACGTCTTCCATTACATCTTCGATGGCGGCCAGATCGCCGGCAGCGAACCGGCTGCCGCTCAGGTCAGGACAAATCTGGTAAGTGGTGGCGTTGTTTTTCCACCTCACCAGCGCGCCGTTGGAGGACTCGATCATTGGCAGGTAACATTGAGCGGAAAGCGCGCCGCAGACGATCATCGCCACAATCAGCAGGATTCTTGCACGCGTGGCCATTATCGTCTCTCCCTTCCTCCAACAGCGCTGCGCACGCGCTGCTCCAGGGTTTCCAGAGACATGACATGCTCCCGCGCCACAGGCGTTCCGGCCTCGTAGATGCGGGTGGCCGGCGATGGCTGCGGCACGCCGTTGGAAACCGTGGCCGCCGCGCCGGAGCGCCGCACGGAAAACCTGCCCTGCATCAGGCCAGTGACCAGCATGGTGCCATCCGCGCTCGGACTGGGAAAGAGAAACAGCACCGCCTCTTCGCCGGCGGCGAACTGACGCACGCCAATGCGTTGCGAAACCGTGTTGCCCACCCGGCCGCCAAACTGCTTTACCAGGACGGTGCGCGTGGTCAAATCGCCCTTCAGTATCTTGCCGACTTCGAATGTCGTGTAGGTGTAGATGGCCTTGTGTCCGGCGTCCCAGGCCGCATAGCTGCCCGTGGCTTTGCCTTCGACGACGTGCGAGGAGCCGTGCGTAAGCTGCTCGACCGTGGCCGGACGAATGGTGGTGCCGAAGCCAGCCAGCGCCCACGCCAGCGCGCAGAACAACACCAGCCGCGCCCCAGGGTGCGGGCGTCCCGTCCGCACCTTGGCTGACACGGCAGGCGTGGACGCCTCCCGGACAGCCGGTCTCCCACCCCAGCAAGCCAAACGCGGGCTTGCTGGGGACCCCGCTCTCCCACCCCAGCAAGCCAAACGCGGGCTTGCTGGGGACCCCGGTCTGGAGACCGGCGCTACCTCAGCAGGTTGGCGCGCTAGCACTGCAAACCTCCAAGCCGCCGGCGAGCGTAGTCACGTTGCCGCTTGCATCTTTCAGGATGATGGTGCGCGCATCCGGCTCCGCGCTGGCCGAAACCGTTATGGGATAGATCGCTCCCGTCGCGCCCTGCATTCCCATGGCCGGCCCGCTGACGGCGATGTCGCCCGGGCCGCTGATGGAAAGCGTCAGGCTCGGCGTGATGCCGGTGCCGGCAAGCCACAACCAATACTGTTTTCCCTGGCTCGCGCCCACCCCGGTTGACTGCAAATAGGTTGAGCCGGTATTAGGCGCGGTGAGGGCCACGGCAGTGACATTGATCGGCGACACGGCCGCCGGAACCTGGATATCGACCGCAATTGTGCTCTGGTTGGCCTCCACCTGCACCGGCGTCGGCGTGGCCAGCAGGATGCCTCCGGGATTGGTCACCCCACCGCCCTGAATTGTCCCGCCTGGCAGATTCGGGTTCTGCCAGGAGGCGCTGGCTGAAATTGAGTTGGAGCCGCCCCCGCCGCAGGCGGCCATGATGCCGGACAGAAGAATAGCGACAAGCGATATCGCCAATTTCCTTCCTGGCAGCGATGACTTCCCGCGGGACTGCGCTCTAAACAAAACAGCTCCACACAAGAAAAAAGGTATGTTGCTGGACAGCAGCATACCTTTTCATCCTGTGGACAAGAAGTAACTCTAGTTCTGATCTTTGGTGCTACGGCGTATTAATCGCCGGGGCTACGGTATATTCATCGCGACGCCTAAGGCAAAACTAGTACGCCCACCAGGGACCAGCCGGTACGCCGCCCGGCGGACTCACTCCCCAAATCGACGTATAGACATTCCGTCCATAAAAGAAGGGCAGCCCCCAATCGAAAGAAGATCCTGTTCCCGACAGTCCAGGTGCGGCCGAATCGCTTGCCGCAGTGATACCAGCAAAGTTGCCAGAGTTGCCTACATAAAAAGTAGTTGAAATTCTATTGCCAGTGCCGTTGCTTCCCACGTTGATTGCAGAAAGAGTCTCGGTGGATGCTGGACAGTAATAAGC
>JBEKQR010000011.1:0-25695 GCA_049519515.1 Candidatus Korobacteraceae bacterium | reverse complement strand
ATGGCGATCCCCTCGGGGCAGCTACTATTTGCCGACCTCCTGTTCAAGCCGGTCCAGGCTGGGAATGAGAACCCTTCTTCCGTCCAGCAAAAGCAAGCCTTCACTTTGGAAGCGGCTGAGATTGCGCGAGACAAGCTCGCGAACGGTTCCGATTTGCGCGGCCATATCCTGGTTCGTAGCGGTAAGAACGAATTCGGTTCCGCCCGGCGTCTTCCTGCCATCGATGCGCGCCATCCGCAGCAGCAGCGCGGCCAGGCGATGCCGCACGGTGGTGAAGGAGAGTTCCTCGATTATGCCGACCAACTGCCGCAGCCTGGCTCCCACCTTCTGCAAAACCTGGAGCGACACTTCCGGGTGCTGCATGCAAAGGGCGTGAAAGTCCTGCTTGCTGAGGAAAAGCAGAGTGCTGTTGGTGAGGGCCTGCGACGAAGCCGGATAGGCACCGCCGTCGAACACCGGAAGCTCGGCAATGGACGCGCCCGCAGTTTCGATTGAGAGCACCTGTTCGCGCCCGGTGGAGGAGTTTTTGAAAATCCGCACGCTCCCCGACTGAATGATGAAGAGTCCGGCGCAAGGCTGGCCCTCTTGAAAAATCATCTCTCCGGCGTCGAAGTTACGCTCGACGAGTCGCGAAGCCAGTAGATTGACCTGCCTGTCCGTAAGCCCCGCAAACAGTGGAGCGGCTCTCAGCGTCTTTTCGAATTCGCCTCTGCCTGCCTGCATACAACAATTCTAGCCGACTACGCAATGCGTTGCGTGACTACCGTCATTTGCCTTCGGTTGCGATTCTTCCCCACAATAATGCGTGATGCACATCACGGACAGATGTGCGTCCGCGAATTACATTTCTTCCCCTCTTCAAATTTCATTTTGATGAAGGATTTACAACACTCTCCCGAACGTGTCAGGAGAGGCATGGTAAGTAAGGGCGAGATGGTAATGCGGCATCAATCCGCTCGCTCGGACTGATGAGTGTTCTGACTGCTTACGCCAACGGACCAGCGAAGGTCTGGCACAGCAGCGGCTTCATCAGCAGCAAGGAGTTCTGGAGGCTCGGCTTCATTACGGGCATGATCTGGCTGTCCTGCTGGGACTGTGCTTGCCCTATACGTTGTGATTTGCGAAGTGGTTCCTTTGAGGTGGAATTGATTTGATTACGCGATCGATGTTGTTTGCCCCCGGCAATAAAGAACGGATGCTGCAAAAGTCGCTGGGCGCCGGCGCCGACTCCGTCATCTGGGATCTGGAGGATGCCGTAGCCTTGGCGGAGAAAGACTCAGCCAGGGCGGCCGTCGGAGCGGCTTTGCGTTCGCTTCCACAACAGCACGTGCCCATCGTGGTGCGCATCAATGCCGTCAGCGCAAACATGCTCGAAGCCGACCTGGCGAACATAGTCAAGCCGGGCTTGCACGGCGTGCTGTTGCCGAAGGCCGAATCCGCCTCTGACGTTCACGAACTGGAACGCTCTCTGGCCCGGCTGGAGAAAGCCAATGGCCTGGCGCAGGGCGCAATTAAGATTCGCTGCATCCTGGAGACTTGTCTCGGCGTGCTGAACGCCTACGCGGTTGCCATCGCCAGTTCCCGGATCGAGGCCTTGTGCTTCGGCGCGGAAGACTTCACCCTCGACCTCGGAGTCTCGCGCACGCGTGAAGGGATTGAGCTCGCCCATGCCCGTGAAGAAGTGGCGCTGGCCGCCGGCGCCGCCAAGATTATGGCCATCGATACGGTTTACGCTTTTCTTGATGATGAAGACGGCCTCATCCAGGAATGCCGGGCGGCGCGCCGCGTCGGCTTCCGCGGCAAGTTTGCCATCCATCCCAGGCAACTGGAGATCATCAACCGGGAGTTCTCGCCATCGGAGAGCGAGCTGGCTTTCGCCGAGAAAGTCGTGCAGGCTTTCACCGAAGCGCAGCAGCGGAACCAGGGCGTGATCACCGTGGATGGCCGCATGATCGACGCGCCCGTAGCCGAGCGGGCTAGGTTACTTTTGCGTTCTTACAAGAAGAAGATGTGAGGTTATCCTTTGGGACGCTTGCTGGAAAACCATAGCAAACAACTTCTGGCGCAGCACCAGATTCCCGTGCCGCGCCATTTCGTGGCAACGACCGCGGCCGAAGCCGGCGAGCAGGCCGCGGCCCTTGGCGGCGAGGTGGTGCTGAAGGCGCTGGTGCCGGTGGGAAAGCGAGGCAAGGCCGGCGCCATCAAGTTCGCTTCCACTCCGGAGATGGCGTGCGAAGCCGCTAGGCAGTTGCTGGGCATGGTTGTCCGCCACTACCCCGTCGAGAAGATCCTGGTGGAAGAGAAGGTTGCCATCGAGCGCGAACTGTTTGTCTCTTTCACCATCGACAAGATGGCGCGCCGAGCGGCCGTGCTGGCCAGTTCGGCGGGCGGCATCGACGTGGAAGAGATCAGCGCCCATCATCCGGAACTTATGCGCGTGGTCCACGCCGACCCGTATCGGGGCCTGCCCGACTTCAAGGCCAAAGAAATCTGGGCTGACCTGGGATTGGAAGGTGCGGCCCTGCGCCAGGCAGCCGACATCCTCATCAAGCTCTACCGGGTATTCGTCCGATACGACTGCACCGTGCTAGAGATCAATCCGCTGGCGCTGACCAAAGATGGCAAGCTGGTCGCGGCGGCAGCGGTCATGGGCGTCGATGACGCCGCCATGTACCGGCATCCCGAGCTTGCGGAGTTCGTGCAAATCGGCAGCGACCGCGCCTGGCGTCCGCTGACCGCGCTGGAAAAGCAGGTGGTCGAGGTGAATGAAGCCGATCCTTACCGCGGCACGGCGCGTTACACCGAGATCGACGGCGGCGACATCGGCTTCATGTGCGGCGGCGGCGGCGGCAGCCTGATGATGTTCGACGCGTTGCTCGCCTTCGGCGGCAAGCCTGCGAACTACACTGAGTTCGGCGGCAATCCGCCTGAAGACAAAGTCTACGGCCTGGTGAAGGCAATTCTCTCCAAGCCCGGAGTTCGAGGGCTGGTGGTCTCGGGCAACATTACCAACAACACGCAGGTTGATGTTGTCTCCAAGGGCATTGTGCGCGCGATCAGAGACAAAGGCATTGACCCCAAAAAGTTCCCTGTGCTGGTGCGCTACGCGGGGGTGAACGATGCGGTCGGACGCGAAACCTTCACCGCTGCCGGCATCGAGTACTACGGCGACGACATAACCATGACCATGGCCGCCCGCAAGATGGTGGACAAAATGAAGCAAACCTACGGCGGGTGAGGAGAACACGTCATGGGCATCCTGATCGATCGCGACTCCAGAATCGTTATCCAGGGCATTACCGGCCGCGAGGCGAGCATGGTTACCAAGCACATGCTGGCCTACGGCACTCCTGTCGTCGCGGGCGTAACTCCCGGCAAAAAGGGCGAGAAGGTTTTCGGCGTTCCGGTTTACGACACGCTGAAGCAAGCCTCCGCCGAACACCGGCTCAATACCGCGCTGATCTACGTGCCGCCTGCCTTCGTGCTCGATGCCGTGCTGGAGACGCTGGCCAACGGCATCAGGATGATCGTCATCATCACCGAAAACGTGCCGCAGCACGATGTCCTCAAGCTGCTGATGGAAACCGACGCGGCCGGAGCGCGGGTGATCGGCCCGAATACGGTCGGCATCATCAATCCCAAGGACCGGGTCAAGCTGGGCGCCATAGGCGGCGACAACGTCGAGCGCTGCTTTGTGCCGGGTTGCGTGGGGGTGATCTCGCGCAGCGGCGGCATGACAGCCGAGACTTCGTACATGGTGAAGCGCGCCGGCTTGGGCGTGAGCACGGCCATCGGCATCGGCGGCGACCCGCTGATAGGCTCCACTCCCAAGGACCTGCTGGCGCTGTTCGAACGCGACCCCGAAACGCGCGCCGTGGTCACCTTCTCCGAGCCGGGCACGACCTTTGAAGAGGACATGGCCCAGTTCGTTCGCAATCGCGGCTTCACCAAGCCGCTGGTTTCTTATATCGCGGGCAAGTTTACCGAGCAGATGCCGGAAGGGACGATGTTCGGACACGCTGGCGCCATCATAGAGGGCGGCAAGGGCAAGCCATCGACCAAGGCGCGCCTGCTGCGCGAGGCCGGCGTTTACGTGGTTGAGACCTACGACGAGATCATCGCCGCCCTGCAGACACTCAAACTTGACGCCGGGCCAATGGCGCAGAGGCGAGGGTGCTGAACCTTCGCCATGACTGGAGGCATGAGTTGGCGATCCACGAACAGCTTTTGGAAGACATCATCTTCGAACTGGTAAAGAGAGCCTCCATCGAGTTGCCGGGCGATGTCGAACGCGTGTTGCAGTCGGGACTCGCGCGCGAAGAGAGCGCCACGGCCAAAGCGCAGTTCCACGCCATCCTGAGCAACTGCCGCATGGCCCGGGAGAAACAGGTTGGGCTCTGTCAGGATACAGGTCTGGCGATGATTTACGCCGATCTCGGCCTCGACTGCCACTTGAAGGGCGATCCTAAAGCGGCGGCAAAGCGGGCCCTGATCAGGGCGACAAAAGAGGTACCGCTGCGGCAGAACGTCATTAATCCGCTGACCAAGGAAAACTCCGGCGACAACACCGGATGGGGCATTCCCTACATTTGCTGGGAGGTGGTCAGCGGCGCGGACTACCTGGAACTGCTGGTCATCCCCAAAGGCTTCGGCTCCGAGATGCGCGCGGCGCAGTGCTGGGTGCTCACCAGCGAAGACGTCGGGCGCGCGGCGGTGAAGGCCGTGCTCGACGTGGTCGAAGACGCCATGGGCGAGCCCTGCCCGCCGGTCATCATCGGCGTGGGCATCGGCGGATTCGCCGACTCTTCCATGGCGCTGGCCAAGAAGGCGCTGTTTCGCTCGCCTATCGGCAGCCGCAATCCCGACCCGCAGGTCGCCGCGCTGGAAGGAGAAATCTTTGAGGCGGTTAATGCCCTTGGGCTAGGCCCGATGGGCCTGGGCGGCAAAACCTATGCTCTGGGCGTGCACGCGGAGATCGCCGGTTCGCACACGGCGGTGGTTCCGGTGTCGGTGATGTTCCAGTGCTGGGCGTGCCGCTACTCCAAGGCGCGCATTTACAACGATGGGCGAGTGGAGTATCTGACCCATCCTGAGATTTCACCCCAACGGACGCAAGAGCAGCGTCCGTCGGGGACCCCCACTGGAGCCCGCTAATGACGCGCGAACACCGCTTACACCTGCCGTTCTCGCCGGAACAGGCACGCGAACTCAACTGTGGCGATACCGTCTATCTTTCAGGTGTGATCCATACCATGAGGGACATGGGTCATCGGAGCGCAGTCGAGATGCTGGCTCGCGGAGAAGCGCTTCCCTTCGATCTTCGCGGCGGCACCATCTGGCATTGCGGGCCCATCGTGCGCAAAAGCGCCACGTCGAGCGCAACGTCTGCCGGCGGCCGTTGGGAGGTGCTCTCCGCCGGGCCTACCACCAGCTCACGCTTCAACGAGCTTGGTCCGGAACTTATGAAGTCGCTGCGCGTGCGGTGCACCATCGGCAAGGGAACGATGGGAGAAAAAGCAATTCAGACCATACGGGAAATCGGTGGCTGCTTCTTGAACGCCACTGGCGGCTGCGGCGCTCTCTATGCCAGCCAAGTCGAAGAGGTGATTGATGTGTTCTGGACAGATTTGGGACTTCCCGAGGCTGTCTGGGTGCTGCGCGTCAGCGAACTTGGTCCCTTGATTGTGGGCATCGATCCGCAAGGCCAGAACCTGTTTGGCAGAATCGGCGGGCAAATGCGCGCTAACCTGCGGGAGATCTACCGAAAGACCGCTATCCGCCCGGGCTACGATCTCGCTTATCTGCCCAAGCGGGTGGCGGGAAAGCGGTCGGGGGAGAAGTAGACGGCTGGCGCCCTTGGGGGCGCAGATCTTCGGCGTATCTAGGGAGGTTTACTCACGGATCAGCCGGGCCCTACTCGGCAAGGTGGTCTGCGAAGCCGGCAGCAATAATTAAATAGCTCGCGACTGCAGACTGCCCTAAACTGAAGTAACAGAACACGACCCGCACGCTCGGGCTTAGCCCTAACGAAAATGGCACAAACGCATTCGGGAGTTTCTCTTGCGCCGGACAATCGACGTGAAGCGGTGCTACACCTGCTGTCGGCAGCCACCTTTCTCACCAATTTCCAGTCTTATCTGGTAGCGCCTTTAATTCCCGCACTGTCGGTGGAATTTCATTCGTCTACGGCGTTTCTGGGCATGCTTGTGCCCGCGTTCATGCTGCCGTATGGCACATCGGCTCTGTTCTATGGTCCGCTCTCGGACAGAGTTGGCAGAAAGCCGATCATCCTAAGTTTGCTGGGAATGATGGCTCTCACGATAGCTGGAGTAGCAACCGCCCACACCGCGACCCAAATGTTGCTTTGGCGAGTGCTGGGCGGCATCACAACAGCCGGAATCGTGCCGATTTCGCTGGCGCTCGTTGGCGATCTGTTCTCTTACGAGGAACGTGGGCGGCCTCTGGGATGGATCTTCGCCGCAGGCGCCGGCGGGATGGCTTTTGGATCGACGCTTGGCGCTCTTTTGAACCCGTTGATTGGTTGGCGCAACGAGTTCCGTATGACAGGGGCTCTTGCTGCAGTCGCGTTAGTGTACGCGCTCCGACTGCGGAGGCATTTCGAAGGCAACCGCGCCAGCCATCCGATAAACGCCCGCGCGATGATAAGCGGATACATTTTGCTCTTTGCAAACCCTCGTGCCGCCAAGGCATATACTTACATTCTGCTCAATGCGGTCTTTCAATCGGGTGTCTTTTCCTGGCTTGGGGTGTTTTTCTACGAGCGCTATCACTTGGGGGACCGGGGCATCGGCCTGGCCTTCTTGGGGTATGGAGTTCCGGGCATGCTTTTCGGCCCGGCAATAGGACGCGCTGCCGATCGGGTCGGCAGGAAACGAATTATCCCTTTGGGTATTCTGATAGGCGCGCTTTCAGCCGCCGCATATATTACGCAGCCAACCCGCGTTTGGCTTCCCGTGATCACTGCCTTTCTCTCGTTGGGATATCACATGAGCCATCCACTTCTGGCCGGCATCATTACCTCGGTCAACCCCGCACGCCGGGGACTCTCGATGGGCATGAATGCCTTCGTGTTGTATGCCGGACTGGGTTTGGGCGCGCTGCTCTTCCGCGTGGCATTAAGACATGGGTTCGATATAGCGTTCGCTGTATTCGCGGCCGCTCAGTTGTGCCTTGGATTGCTCTCGTTTCCCCTGTTCCGAAAAGAAGATTCTTCGGCAGGAGACCGGTCAATAACTGCTGGAACCAGCTCTTCCTGATCCGGTTGGAAACGCGACGGGGGACCCGATTACGACTTGTCCTGGCCCCAATCCACCATTGAGGCCTTCGTAAGCCGTTCCTGCCGCCGTCTATCGGTTTGCAAGAACCCAGTCCCGGAATCGCTTGATCTTTGGTGTATTAGCCTCTTTTTCCCGATATAAAAGGTAATATCCACCAACGCTCTTTAGGGTAGATTTGAAAGGGCATATCAGATCGTGATCTCCGACAAACTGCAGGTAAATCGTCGGCAAGATCGCGATGCCGCGCTGTTTACGAGCCTCTTCTAAAGCCATGAAGAAGTGCCCGCATTCGATCACCTCCATTTTCGGCAACCGCGTCACGCCGTTAGCCTTGAACCAGTCGTGCCAAGCTCGGGATCGTAGGGTCACTTGAATGATTGGGTAACGGAGAAGATCACGCGGCTGTGCCAATTTGCCATTATTCTCCAGAAGCTTCTTGCTTACGACGGGAGTGAGCACCTCGTCGAAAAGGTGATCGGCGACTATGCCATTCCAACTCTTTACCATTACATGCGGTATGACCGGCTGCATAGGCTCAGGGTGGCAACCCGGCAGTCTGCCCAACCGGATCGCCAAGTCAGTATCGTCAGCTTCGAAGTCAACCGGCTGTATGGACATGTCCACAAACACCTCTGTCCCTGGATTGGCGTCCGTGAACGATGACAACCGTGGCAGGAGCCACAAAGTCCCCAATGATTGGGTGATACTCAGTTTCAGGTTCTGCCTGGGGGAGCTGGGTGCTCCCTGCTCGATGGCATCCAGACCGGCGCTGACTGCCGCAAAGTAACTTCGTCCAAAGCTGGTGAACTCGATTCGTCGCGTAAAGCGTTCAAAAAGCGGCTGCTGGAGATAATTCTCAAGGCCTTTGATATGCCGGCTGACCGCCCCCTGCGTGACATTCAGTTCTTCCGCTGCGCGCGTAAAGCTCAGATGGCGTCCCGCCGCTTCAAAAGCGCGTATTGCCAACAAGGGAGGGAGCTGGCGCTTCATACTCGCCCCTTCTATGCATGAGTTTGCCTTCGGTGGTACATGACTTTATCGCACACCTGGTCGAATAACAAGTTCTTGGCCGAGTAATCGGCATCACACTGCCATGAGGCTGTCGGGCCAAGGAATTAACGCGCTATAACCCAAGCTGATTCAACAACTTGGGAACCAGTTTCATGCCCGGCAGCACGACGCGCGGTTGAGCCGAGCCCGCCACTTTCGCCGCAACGCATGACTTCAGATCATTCATAAATGGCAAACAAATCGTTTGTCAGCTCCCACGCTTTACTTTGAAATAGGTTACGCATCCAGTGCTTCCTGCCACGTTGACCGAAGCATTTGCTCTTCACCGGGAACTGATCCGGTGTGGCATTGGGAACAAGTCAGTGCACTGTCTCTGCCGACTCGACGCCTACAGAATCGCATGGGTTTCCGTCTTATGAGGCAGAAGGTCCGAATCGAAGAACCAACAAGATGAGAAGAAAAATGGGGAATCACAGCGCGGAAGAACGAAAAAAACAGCTTGTCGCCGCCATGAGCGCGGAAAGGGGCTACATGCCCGCGTCCTGGAGCTGATTGTCATCGCCAACGGATTCGTTAGCAAGAGAGCAAGGCCGCAAGGCAACGCGGTTTATCGGTCGACTATGATTTGAGCCTTACAATTCACAACTTACAAGCGAAGGAGCAATACGATGATTATTGATGCGCATCAGCATTTCTTCGAGGTAGGAGCACCAAGGGCTAAAGGGCCGGAAGATTACAAACAGCTAGCCCTGCCTGAGGGAATAGCTGGAACAATCCTTTTGGGTGACCAAGAGTACAGCCTGAAACTGGCAGCCGAAGAACCGCTAGTTCTCGGAGTCGTAGGGCATGTGGCCTCCAAATCCGGCTTCAACATGGGGCAGGATATGCCGGAGGGGGGCTCGTTTAAAGACCAGATCGAGAAGTGGGCGGGAAATCCGCTTTTCCGCGGTATCCGCCAGACTGGTAAAGACCTTGAGGCTGTCCCAAAGGATGACAGCAGTTTCCTCGCGGAAATGGAGCTCTTGGCGAGCAAAGACCTGGTACTCGACGTATTCCGCATTGTTGAGGGTGGCTTTGGAGGACCGGCGTCTTTTGCCGGTTATACCGGAAGTCCGCGTGCTTTGGAAGTATTGGAAAGAGTAGCCCAATGTGTTCCCAAACTGCGCATACTCGTGTGCCATATTGCACATTGCCCCATCACCGAGAAGCCTATGCCTAAGTTCTGGCAGGACAAGTTCCGGAGAATGGCGGCTCATCCGAACATCTATGTAAAGGTGTCGGGCCTGATGGAGAGAGCATTGTGGCGTTCGCCAAACGGCGGATATCCTAACGAACGGGCGCCGCAGATGCCAAGTTACTATCGGCCCACACTCGATGCATTGTGGGAGATCTTCGGAGAAGATCGCCTCATGTACGGAAGCGATTGGCCGGTCTGCGAACACGCCGGAGACTACGTCGGCGATGGCCTCGGGATCGTCAGGCCATACTTCGCCGAGAAAGGCCGGGAGGCGTACGACAAGTTTTTCTGGAAGAACTCCATGAAAGCGTATCACTGGAAGCCGCGTTCGGCTTCTCAACAATAGCCGCAGGAGTACCATTGCGATGTTTGCATATGGTGGTACTGCTTATGACAGAACTCCTAAGACCAAAGAAGGGATAAATTGAATAATATGGATACCCTAGAACAGAGAAAAAAAGACCTTACCGCGAAGATGAGCAAGGAAAGAGGATATTTGCAGCCGCAGTGGCAGTATATGATCGACAAGGACGTCGACTTTATTGAAAGCTACAATAACCTCTACATGGGTGGATTAACGGATGGGAAAGCACTTCCGATCAAGATTCGAGAGTTGATCGCCCTGGCAATTCTTTGTTACCGCGGACTGACCGACGCCGCATACGAGCACAGTAAGAGGGCTATTAGGAACGGGGCTACGAAGCAGGAACTGATGGAAGCCATCGAGACGATGATTGTCCCCGGCGGGGCACCCACCTTCGCAACCGGGTTGGCGGCCCTCATGAAAATTGAGGAGGACGACAAAAAGAAGAAGTAGCTATTGTGCTTGGGACCGGAAAAGCATTCGCAATGCGGCCTGCCGTGTTGGGCCGCAGTGGCGAGGCTGTCACCTGTCATGTCGTTGATCTCGAAAGAGAGTATGACTGTGCTCTCTTGTTATATTGACGCGTAACGTGGGAGTAGAGGTGAAAACTGCACGCGTTATGATCACCATGACTTAGGCAAGCAATGCGCTGGACATTGTACTAACGCGGAGTCCAGAGAAACCACCGAACAGGGTGTGGTATGCGGCATTTAAAGATTGATGACGTCACAAGTGTCACTATCAACAAAGACATTAACGAGCGGCGAATCAAACTGCTGGCGTCTCCCATCTCTTCCATCAGCCGACAGCAGTTTAGTGTCGGAGTATCGATTGTTGGCCCGGGCAAGATTCACGAAGAGCACAGGCATGAAGGAAGCGAAGAGATAGTCATCTGCATCGGCGGCGAAGGACTGGCCAAGATCGCCGGCCATGAGTTCCCGGTAGGTTATGGCAGCGTGATCGGCATCGATCAGGGTGAACCTCATCAGTTCCTGAACACAGGCCAGCAGCCGCTGACGTTGCTGTGGATCTACGATCCTCCCGGCGCTGAACGCAAGTTCGTCCCCAAGGCGCCCGAAAGTATAGACCGGAACAAAGTAGAAGAATTGAAGCGGTTCGCCACCGAGATACGGCTGGCAACCCTGCGGGAATTTCGCGTCCTCGGATTCGGCCATATCGGAGGTTCCATGTCAGTGGTCGAACTGCTGGCCGTCCTGTATGGCGGCGTGATGAACATCGACCCCGAAAATCCTCGTTGGGAGAACCGCGACTGGCTGGTGATGTCCAAGGGCCATGCCGGGCCGGCACTCTATGCGACACTGGCGCTGAAGGGTTTTTTCCCCGCCGAAGAACTGCTGACCTTGAACCAGGCGAAGACGCGCTTTCCCAGTCATTGCGACCGCAATAGGACCCCAGGCGTAGATATGACGACCGGCTCCCTCGGCCAAGGGATGTCGACCGCCATCGGCGTGGCCTTGGGCAACCGTCTGGATGGCCGGAAGAGCTATACGTATCTGATCTTGGGTGATGGCGAGTGCGATGAGGGGCAGGTATGGGAGGGGGCATTGTTTGCCAGTCACCGCAATCTCAGCAACCTTATAGCCTTCATCGACTATAACAAGCAACAGTTGGATGGCTACACGAAAGATATCTGCGACCTGGGAAACCTGGCGGCCAAGTTCGCCACCTTCAATTGGTTCGTGCAAGACATAGATGGCGGTGATGTCGAGCAAATATACGCCGCGATACAGAGAGCCAAGTCCCAGCAGAAGCAACCTTCGATGATCGTGCTCAATACAGAGAAGGGCAAAGGTTGCAGCTTTGCCGAGCACCAGTTGTACAACCACCACATGACGTTCACGAAGGAACAGGTGGATGAAGCGATCGCGATACTGGAGACCGGGCTAAAGGGCGGTACCGAGAAATGACGATTGCGCTTGCGAAAGAAAACCTAGAAGAAAAAGTTGCTATGCGGGACGCCTACTGCCAGACCCTTATGGAGTTGGCGGAAAAGGACTCCAGGATCGTGGTGCTTGACGCCGACCTCATGAATTCCATGGGCATGGTACCTTTCCAGAAGAAATTTCCCGATCGGACTTTTAACTGCGGCGTCCAGGAAGCCAACATGATTGGCGTTGCCGCGGGTCTTTCCGCCACCGGCAAGGTGCCCTACGCTCACTCGTTCGCCACTTTTGCCACGAGAAGGTGTTTTGATCAGGTCTTCATGTCGGCCGCATACGCCAAGCTGAACATAAGGATCATCGGCAGCGATCCCGGAGTCACCGCCTCCTTCAACGGGGGAACGCACATGCCGTTCGAGGACATGGGCATAATGCGGAATATCCCGGAAGTCACCGTCCTGGAGCCGACCGACTCGACCATGATCTGCGACCTGGTCAGGCAGTTGGCGGATGCCTACGGCGTCTACTACATCAGGCTGGTGCGGCGGAATGCAATAAAGGTGTATGAGCAGGGTTCTGCCTTTGAAATCGGCAAGGCGGTCACACTACGCGATGGAAGCGATGTCAGCATCATTGCCACCGGCTTGTGCGTGGCGGAGAGCCTGCGCGCGGCAAAGATGCTGGAATCAATGGGCATTTCCGCCCGCGTGCTTAATATGTTCACCATCAAGCCGCTCGACCGGCAGGCAGTAGTGCGGTGCGCATCCGAGACCGGCGCGATCGTCACGGCGGAAAATCATAACATCGTCAATGGACTTGGCTCGGCGGTGGCCGAGGTGCTTTCAGAAAATCTTCCTATCCCTTTGGAGCGAATCGGGGTACAAGATCTGTTTGGCGAAGTCGGCCCTGTAGATTATCTCAAGGAGCGGTTTGAACTTACTGCTGCGGACATAGTCAAGAAGGTCGAGAAGGTAATCAGCAGGAAGGCGGCTTGTGGGAAGAAGGTAGGGGTGCACGGAAAAGGGTAAAAGTATTACGAAGGGAGCAACATTCAAGTCTATGAAAAACACTGTCAAAATCAGCGAAGGCCTGGAATACAGGAAAATTGGCGGCTATGTTCTGCGGTTAGTGAACCCGGCCACGACCGGGTCCAAGAATCTAGGCACCTCGATGTGTTATTTGAATCCCGGCGAAGAGATAATCCAGCACCAGCATGAGTATGAAGAAGTGTACTTCGTCTTAAGCGGTGAAGGAACCCTGGTTCTCGAAGGCCAAACCATTCATCTGGAGAAATATCTGAGCGTGTACATTCGGCCCAACGCTATGCACGGGCAAAAGAATGACGGCCAAGAGCCGTTGCTAATTCACTGTTCTCTTTCCCCCGCTCCCAAGATCGGCTGAGCTTATCGGATCGTATCTGGTCCGGGAACTTGCGGCTCAGTGTAAGAGAATGTGTTGAGGGATAGCGGCCGGAATGATGTACGTTGTTCGGCGGCTCTGCGCTGCTGGTGACTATGCAATTTATCACCGTTAGGTATTTGGCGGCATTCCCGCACGACCATCGCGATGCTCCAGTTTGCGATTGATCACTTGAAGGAGAGGAAATCGATTATGAAACCTAGTTCGATATGGAGGATGGTTGTTTTCACAATCGTTTTACTGACCTTGAGCTTCCTCCTTGGCTGCAACTCAACGGGATCCGGAACCAAGAAGCTCAAAGTTGGTTGGTCCATAGACACGATTACCACTCCGTTCAACGCGGCCGAAGATAAGGCTGTGAAGGAGGGGTGGGCTAAGTATCCGGAAGTGGAGCTGTATTCCACCGACGCGCAAGCCCAGTCGATCAAACAGGTATCCGACATCGAAGACCTGGTAAGCAAGGGTATCAACATACTCATGGTGAAGCCTCGGGACGAAAAGACGCTGACCGAAGTGCTAAAGAGAGTGAGGAGCAAAGGCATTCCGGTTGTGACCATTGACCGATATGTGGAAGGAGATGCCGCTACCACATTCGTTGGTAGCGACAACTTCGAAGTCGGCAGGGTCGTTGCCCAGGCAATGGCGAAACTGCTGAACTATAAGGGAAATGTTGGCCTCATTGAGGGCACGCCCGGCGCTAGTAGCTACATGGATCGCACCGAGGCCTTCAAGGAAGAAATGAAGAAATACCCAAACATCAAGATCATAGCCAGCCAGCCGTGCCTAGCCAAGCGCGACGAGGGCAAAAAGCTGACGGAGAACTGGTTGCAGGCGTACGGAAAATCGCTGAATGCTATTCATAGCAACACCGATGAAATCACAATGGGCGTAGTTCAAGTGCTGAAAGAGGCGAAACGCAAAGACGTAATTATCACCAGTGTCAATGCGCAGATGGAGCTCGTGAAGGAGATCGCTGAAGGGAACGTGAACATGACTGCCGCTTATTCAACTGGCGTGCACCCGGGCATTGAACTCGCCTGGCTCATGTTGCATGGCGAGAAGGATATCCCTAAGAAGATTATTGTGCCTACGGTGTACATTGGCCCTGAAGAGGCCAAGAAGTACTACAACCCGAATGTCTATATATTTGATTTCATTCCCGGCGGAAGCCCCGCATATAAAGAAGCCGAAAAGCAATATCCGATTTTGAACAAATTGAAACCAAGGCTCTAGCCGCAATAGCCCTTTGAAACGTTGTTGGGATTGGATTTGGGTCAGAAAGCGCAAGTTGTACCGGTACGGAGCCGTCTCGATGCCAATCGTCCAAGATGCGCAATCACCTGCCCCCGAGCCGGGTCCTGCCGGAAACGGTGGATCGGGTTGGACAGAATACTTCCACCGGGGAAAACGCTTTGCGATCAACAATATCATGCTGTTGGTGTGTGCTGTGTTCATGGTGATCGGGTCAGCGCTCTCACCTAACTTTCTCACGGTGTCAAACATCTTTTCCGTCCTTCGCCAGATGAGTATTGTCGGCATTCTGGCAGCCGCTCAAAGTATAACCATAATCAGCGGAGGCATCGATGTATCACTGGGCGGACTGTTGAGTGCAAGCGTGATCGTGATCGCTTTGGCAGAAAACCTTCCTTTCCCGCTAGTGGTGGCAACGGTTGTTTTGTTCGGTTTCGCTTTCGGTTCGGTAACTGGACTGGCGATTTCGTACGGCAGAATTGCCTCGTTCATTGCTTCTTTGGGAATGGGCACCGTCGGTGATGGCTTGGCTCTTTTGCTGACGGAGGGCAGGCCAATTTTTGTGCGCAAGAACTTGCATGTATTCGAGGTCATCGGTGGCGGCTATCTTGGCTTCATTCCGTACATGGTGATGATCTTCTTAGCCGTCGTAGTGTGCGGGCAGTTTCTTCTAAGCAAGACATCAATTGGCGTCTACTGGCGCTCTATAGGCGGAAACGAAGAAGCAACGTATTGGAGCGGCGTCAATACCAAGAAATACAAACTTTTGGCGTATTCCACCAGCGGCACCTTGGCGGGTATAGCGGCCCTGCTCGCGGTTTCTCGCACCGGTGTTGGCGATCCGGTGGTCGGCCAGGGACTAGCGCTGGATTCCATATCGGCAGCTGTCCTGGGGGGCACGTACCTGGGCGGACGAGGCGTAGGCTCAGTCGCTGGAGCGCTGCTTGGCGCTTTCATCTTGGGGCTTATTAACAACCTCTTCAACCTAATGAACATATCGGCATACTGGCAGTTAGTAGCGAAAGGCGCGATTATCATCCTCGCGGTGCTGGCCGGAGTGAAGGCCCTTAGAAAGAAAGCGTAAGGCTTGCAGAGTAGGTAATATGAGTCATTTACTACAAGCAAGTGCGATTTCAAAGAGTTTCCCAGGTGTGCAGGCATTGCAGAACGTTGATTTTCATCTTGACCGGGGCGAGGTGGTTGCTCTGGTTGGCGCCAATGGAGCTGGAAAATCAACGCTGATAAAGATCATCACCGGGGTATATCAAAAGGACGATGGCGACCTGCTAATCGACGGCAAGCGCCAGCACTTCACGCAGCCTTCTGAAGCAAAGGACTGCGGAATCGCTACAATTTATCAGGAGCTAACCGTAATTCCGAACCTTACGGTAGCTGAGAACATTTTCATCAAGAGCCTCCAGCGCCATTGCTTAGTGGATTATAAGGAATTGAACAGACGGGCAGCCGAGGTACTGGAAGCGTTGCACTTGCGCTTCGGCCCGCGCGCAACAGTGGCGAGCCTCTCTATAGCGGACCAGCAGATGGTAGAAATCGCCAAGGCGATATGTGCAAACGCGCGTATTCTCATTATGGACGAGCCCACCTCGGCATTGACCGCGCAGGAAAAGGACAAACTTTTCTCGGTGGTGAGGGGGCTTCGCGACAAAGGTGTTGGCATTGTTTTCGTAAGCCACCGCCTCAGCGAAATCTTTGAAATATCAGACCGCGTGAGCATCCTCCGTGACGGCACGCTTGTTGGTGATTACCCGATTCAGCAGCTCTCAATAGGTCGCATCGTGGAACTGATGGTCGGCAGAGGAATGGATAAACTATTTCCTAAACAACAGGCAGACATCGGAGATGTGGTGTTGAAGGTTGAGAACCTGCATCGCGGCACACGTGTGCGAGGAATCTCCTTTGAACTGCGAAAAGGTGAGATTCTCGGACTAACAGGTCTGCTGGGTTCAGGAAGAACTGAAACTGCCAGATGTATTTTTGGAATCGATAAGCCGGCTGAGGGGAACATATACGTTAATGGTGTGCTGGCGAAGATTGACAGTCCTCGAGATGCTTCCCAATCCGGGCTCGCACTGGTGCCCGAAGACAGGAAGGAGCATGGGCTCGTTCTGCCGATGACCCTATCTGAAAACATCTGCATGGGATCGCCGGTGCTCGCGTTGTTGCGGAAGAGAAACCGTGAAGAGACTCTGTCCCGCAAGTTTGTTGAAGCTTTCAGAATTAAATGTACCAGCGTCAAGCACGTCGTGCAGAACTTGAGCGGCGGCAATCAGCAGAAGGCGGTAATCTCGAGGTGGGTCGCAAGAGATCCGAAAGTACTCATCTTGGACGAGCCCACGAGAGGTATCGATGTTCAGGCCAAAGCAGAGGTCCACGCTTTGATTGGCCAAATGGTAAGCAAAGGAATGGCAGTGATTCTGATTTCGTCCGAAATTGACGAAATCATCGGCTTGTGCGATCGGGCGGTCGTTCTTTTTGAAGGCCAAGTGGTCGGAGAGATCGAGCGCGGGGATTTCTCCGAGGAGCGGATCCTTGCCTATTCACATGGACATGGTCCCATGACGACGACCAGCCGTGGTGAAAGTCTGAATGCCTGAGGTATTCACAGGCTATCTAATCCATGATGCTTCGCTAAGAATCTTCGATCACCTGCCATTGGGATATGACGCCAGTCTCCGAAACTTCTCCTGCCAGTACTTTGGCATAGGCTTAAGGATTAGCATATCGAACGGTATTCCTTCATGATCAAGATTTTGTCGGCAAGAAGGGCTGGCTTGGTCGACAGCCAATTTCGGGTTTAAACATTCAACTTTATTAGCTTGAGGATATCCTTATTATTCAATTACTTGGATACATTGTCCGCCTCCCATAAAGCGTCGTTCAGAGGGATGAGATGTGCCTCAGAATTCATTCTTTAACGGGATTGTAACTTTGACGCAAGGTGGTACAATCCTTGTGACCGCCCTTGCCCCTCGTACTCTATTAGTTTAGTGCATCCCTGCAGGGGTGGTCAGGGGTGTGTGGTATGGACGCACTTATCAATTGGCTTAAATTGTTTGGCGAGTTTTGCTGGGCGGTTATTAACAACTGGGCTGGCTACGTCACTGGAGGTGTCATAGTGGCACTCCTGTGGCTTTGGTCAATGCTTAAACAACAACCGACTCCCCGAAAGATTGGAGTAGCCATAGCTTGTAGTTTTCTATTCCTAGCTACATTTAGTGCATGGCATGATCAATTCCGCCGCAGTCAAAAGGCAGCAGGAGAATTAATTCTTGAACGTGAGAGAAACTCCCCTCAACTAACGGGAACTTTTATGCACACGTTGGCAGCGCCAGACCCCACAACACCCAATAGCCTTATGGTACATATCGAATTTGGGGTGGGAAACTTAGGCGCACCCACCATTTTGGATGAGTGGCGTTGTGAGATTGTTAGCGAAGGGGTAACGTACAAGGGAGAAATGCTCTACATTGGGGGAACCACGACACTGTTTGATGAATTACACACAACCGTTCTTTTTCAATTTACAGAAGATAAAGCCTTGTACCGACTTGCGGCAGTTCCGATCTCGACTGGGGATAGAAAGATTGGGTGGTTAAGGGTCCGGCTTCGTGGTATATCACGAGAACAGTTATTTACTTTAGGGACAGTGTGGAATGTCAGCTTTCAAGATATTAAAGGAAAACGTTGGATATTCACAACGAGCAGTATTATACGACGAAAAACGGGTGATGACCCAGGATATTACCCAGGCGGTACACCTCCTGGAAGAATAAAACACTAGCTTACACTGCGGTTAGTACCTTAAATTCCAAGTTGTCGGCGTTCAACATGCGCTTCATGGTGTCACGAAATAGATACGGATTTTGGCGGTTGTTAAAGCGCCAAGTCATTTCATCAAGATAGGCTGGAAGATGCTTTGCACTTACACGATGCCACGTTCCAATAATGCCGCGCTTGAGCAGCGAGAATGCGGACTCTACGGTATTCGTGTGCAAATCACCGATGGAGTATTGTCCAAGGCTGTGATTGATGGCCTTGTGTTCTCCAAGAACGCCCGCCTCTTTGATCGCTTTCGGGTAAGCAGTGAAATCGTCCGTCATAACCACGTCAACATCTTCGGATACATTCTCCTTGATGTACTTCGCCAGAGTTCCCGATTTCACATCGTCGGCATGGAAGAACCGAAGATCGCCGCCACGCTGCCGAATGCCGATAACGATTTCCTTCTCTGTTCCACGACCGTGCTTGTGATAGCCAGTACCCTTGCGCGGCTTTCCGCCTACATAGGTTTCGTCTACTTCTACGGTGCCGTGCAACTTGGGCTGCTCTTCTTCGGCTGCGCTCATGGCTGCACGGATGCGATGGCAAAGATACCATGCAGTCTTGTAGCTGATTCCGAGCATCCGTTTCAGTTGGTTGGCGCTCATACCCTTGCGGGATTGGCACAGCATGTAGGTTGCGAGGAACCACTTTACGAGCGGCAGATGGGTATCATGGAAGATGGTTCCCGCAGTTACGGAGAACTGATAGCGGCATGAATCGCAATCAAACTGGTCACGCTTCAGGATGCTGGAAATCTTCTCGCTGCCACAGCGGGGGCAACGGACGCCCTCGTGCCAGCGAAGGCCTTCAAGGTAGTTGCGGCATCTCTGGTCGTCACCAAACTTATCAATCAGACCAACGAGATCGAGGGATTCTTTCATAAGATCACCATGCCAAAGAAATCAAAGAAGCACCCAAGAGATATGACGGATCAAGAGGCAGCAGAGCATCTCTTTCATCCGAAACTCGTTCAGGCTGTGCATGAGCACTTGAGCAATCCACCGGAGCGCCGTTCCGTCTCGAAGTCCAAGCCGAAAGCGAAGAAACGCGCTTCATGAGCAACTCTCAAGAACATAATGGCACAGTGGTTATCTTGTGTCAAGTAAATAATCTCGTTCTTTAATTTAAACCTGTATTAATTACATCGGATTGTTGATCGATTTAAATTGGAATTCTAACCGTAGAATCGATTTTTTGCTTGACTATTACGCAGACACCAGGAGTATATTTGCGCTCGCAATGAGCGCATTTTTGGGGGGGTGTGTCCAATCTATTTCGTCGGATGGACCGTTGCGGCGCAATCTAGACATGCTGAGTAACGAGAGGCGAGCCAAGGTCAGATAGCTCGGCCGAGTCATATGGCGCGATCTAAGTTTTTCGAAGTCGTATGTTGCAGGCCAGAGAAATTGACTAAGTGTAAATGATATTTGGTGCGAGTTTTTTGCCATGGCGGAGAATACATCCAGAAGTCTGGCGCAAGAAGCTTACCAGCGATTGCACCATGAAATCGCGAACGCAACGTTAGCGCCTGGCGAGAAGCTACTTATTCGAGCTATTTGCGAGCGATATGGAATAGGACTAAGCCCCGTTCGCGAGGCGCTAAACCGATTATCGGGTGAGCGTCTGGTGTTGCACAACGCACAAAAGGGTTTTCTAGTTGCTCCTCTGAGCGAAGAAGACCTAGACGACATTTTGCGGGCCCGCTGCTGGGTGAACGAGATAGGGCTGCGCGAGTCAATAAAGCGCGGCGATATGGTCTGGGAAGAAAGGGTTGTAATTGCCTGCCACCGCTTGTCGCGAACGCCTAGATTCTGGGAAGAAAAGAACGTCGAAAGAAATCCGGCGTGGGAAGAAGCACACCGCTTGTTTCATGAGAGACTGGTTTCGGCATGCGGGTCGGTGTGGATTCGCGAGTTTTGCGAGCAACTCTTCCATGCCTTCGAGCGCTACCGCCATCTGGCACGAGTGGCGGCGCAGGCGTTACCTCTACACACCAACATCGAACATCAGGAGATCATGCAGGCAACTGTCTCGCGAAATTCCAACGAGGCGGTGCGGCTGCTTAACGAACACTTTAATAAGACGGTTTGTCTGGTTCGCACACAGTTGACGGGCGTTCCACCAGCCGCGTCCGAGAGTCAAGTAGATAACTCGCCACAGTCTCAGACAAAAAATCAGCTCTTGGGGGAACGGAGAAATGCTCACCGAAAAAGCGCAAGCTGATGGCGGCATGCCGTTAAGAGCGGTTCCGTGGTCACAGCAATCCAGTTATTGTTGGGTCATTCTCACGGTCCTCTGGATAGCTTATATCCTGAGCTATATGGATCGGCTGGCATGGGCGAACGTCGCAGTCACGGCAGCGGCGTCGCTGGGCCTGACAGTAGCAACTCTGGGAAGCTTCATAACTGCCTTCTATATCGGCTACATTACCGCAAATGCGTTCGGAGGCTTCCTTACGGATCTGCTGGGCGGCAGACTCGTTGTTAGCCTTGCTTTAATTCCGCTCGGCATCTTCACTTTCCTGTTTGGCAGGACGACTTCCATTCTCTATGGGCTGGTAATACAAGCGGTTATGGGAGTTGCCGCCGGGGCCGACTATGCCGCGAGCATTAAGCTGATAGCTGGTTGGTTCGGCGTGAAGAATCGGGGCAGGGCGATGGGCCTCTACCTCACGGGAACCTCTTTTGGGGTAATGTTGACCAATGCAATTGTTCCCACGTTCCTCAAGTTTTTCGGTTGGAATGGCGCATACTATGTGCTTGGCATTATTACCACCGCGTTTGGAATAACCTGCTTTATCTTCTTGAGAAATCCGACTTCCGCAGCAAGTAACAAACAAGCGAAGCCCAATTTTCACTTGCTTCTCCGCAATCGGGATTTGAGATTCCTGGCTGCAGCCGGTTTTGGGGGCTATTGGGGAGCATGGGGATTTGCGTTTTGGGCCAACGCACTGATGATCAAGGGGTACCATCTCTCGATAGTTCAGGCGGGGGTTGCAACAGCATTGTTTGGCATCGGCGCAATCATCGGAAAGCCATCGATGGGGCTTCTATGCGACCTCTTAGGAGGCATACGCAGGGTGCCGGCTATCGGCTGCCTGCTTGGTTTTTCAGCTTCGCTGCTGGTTTTTGGTTGCATGCATGATTACAAGTCGTTCCTGATAGTAGCGCCATTTCTTGGGCTTACTTCATTTACCTATACTCCACTGTTGGCCTCTTCAATTGTGGAAGCTGCAGGGCAGGAGCTGGCCGGTTCCGCGACTGGTCTTACTAACATGATGTGGCAACTTGGCAACGTGATTGTGCCGCTCGTGGTCGGAGCCGCTTTCCAGCGAACGCATTCTTTCTTTACAGCGTTCGCAATCCTGGCGGCGGGCCCGGTGGTCGGCGCGCTTGCCATGTTCTTTGTCACTGACAAAGTAGCATCAACCAAATCCGGGAGAACACCTGGAACTCCAGTTCAAGCGGCTGCCGGCAAGAACAATTAGGGTCGGGTTGATAGTTTTTCGGTGTCCTTGAGGATTGAGTTCGCTCAGTTATCCGACGGGACGTTAAAACATTTTCAGAGTATCGACCTTGCCACGGTCGAATATGCATTTAAGGGGTGTGCGGAAGCTCAATAGCATCCGCCGCTGATGCGGCGGGTGAAGGAGGTTCGATTCGTATGGGAATTGGAGATTCTTCACCTCAGCAAGAGGCTTGGGAAAAGGTCACCGGGCACGCCGTCTACGGAGAAGATATTCGTCTCCCCGGGATGCTAGTGGGTAAAGTCTTACGTAGCCCATTGCCGCATGCGCGACTTAAGTCTATTGACGTATCGGCTGCCGAAGCAATGCCCGGAGTTTGGGGGGTGGTTACGGCAAAAGATACTCCCCAAGTGCAATTCGGCGAGGCACTAGTAGATGAATACGCCTTGGCTATGGGCAAAGTACGCTATCTCGGCGAGGAGGTTGCTGCGGTTGCAGCTATCGACGCGGATACGGCAGAAGCTGCGTTGCAGAAGATCAAAGTCGAGTACGAGGAATTGCCATCGGTGCATACTTTTGAAGAAGCGCTGGCACCTGGGGCGTCATTGGTACATGACAATTATCCCGGAAACATAGCCCTGCACATGGATGTTCGTCGCGGCGAGGTTGAGAAGGCTCTTGGCGAGGCTTACCTGATAATTGAAGACGATTTCAATACGCCAGCTGCCCACCATGGATACATCGAAACAGTAAATAGCACGGCCTCTTACGACAACGGCAATTTCACGATCTGGACCGGCCTGCAGGGTCCGTTGCGCACACGCATCAGTGTCGCGAAGTGCCTGGGGATACAGCCTAGCAGAATCCGCATGATCGGAACCATGATCGGCGGTAGTTTTGGCGGCAAGGTAAGTACCAACATCAAGGCGGTGATCATTTCCGCCCTGCTCGCGCAAAAGACCGGAATGCCAGTACAGTTGGCCAATACTCGCGCCGAGGACATGTTCGCCGGCCGCCCGCAACCCTTCATGCAGTTAAGCGTCAAGACTGCCTGGAAGAAGGACGGCACGTTGCTGACGCGAACCACGAAGATGCTCGAAGACAACGGCGCATATTCCGGGTTCGGGCCGGCCGTGTTGAAGTCGACGGCGGTACGCGGTGATGATCTCTATAATATTAGGGCTATCCATACCATCGCCGACTTGGTGTATACGAACAATACTCCGACCGGTCCTATGCGCGGCTTCGGTGTTCCACAGGCGGTTTTCCCCATAGAAGTTCTCTTTGACCGTGCAGCCAAGCAACTGGGTATTGATCCTATAGAGCTTCGGCTGCGCAACGCGGTGGAAGCCGGCACCTCGCCAACCCTGCACGGCCGCATTTATCTGAGCTGTGGTTTGAAAGAGTGCATGACGGTTGCCAGGAGAAAGTCCAACTGGGACGAAGCGCGGAAGCTTCCGGTTGGAAACGGCAGATTCCGGAAAGGCGTTGGAATGGCCAATGTAATCCACGTCGGTGGCAATAAGCAGGCGTTCGGGGGATTCGACGGTGCGACGGTTTATACGCGTCTAGAAGAAGACGGTCGTGTAAATGTGTTTACCGGAGCGATCGACTGTGGCCAGGCATCCAACACTGTTTTCGGACAGGTGACCGCGGAAGTACTTAAGCTCCCCGAGTCCCAGATCATGGTTCACAGCAGGGACACTCTGTACCATGCCTTCGATCCCGGCACATTTGCCAACCGCGCGACGGTTGTAGCCGGCAATGGCGTAAAGCTGGCCGCTGAGGATTTGAAACGCAAGATGATAGAAGCTTTTGCGGAAGATGCAGGCGTGCCGACAGAAGCAGTAGACATTGTAAATTGGTCGTTTTGCTTCCGCGACAACTCTGGCAGGAAGCCTGTTCCTGTAAATGATATTGCCCGCAAACTTCTCTATGCCAGAAAAGGGAACTACATCCAGGGTATCGGGCTTTATACGACGCCCAACACCAGCGCTAACCAGACCACGCTGGTGGGCAATCTCTCCGCCGCTTACTGCTTTGGTTCCGAGGTAGTTGAAGTTGAAGTAGATACCTGGACCGGGCAGGTCAAGGTGCTCGATGTGCAGGCTGTGTTTGACGTCGGCACGCCTCTGAATCGGAAATCAGTAGAGGGACAAGCGGAAGGTGGCATTGTGCACGGTATAGGCTGGAGCGTGACTGAGTCGGTGGCAGTGGACGGCAAGGGGCGAATGTTGAACCCTAACTTCACCGACTACAAAATGCCAACTGCATTGGACGTCCCGTCCATAGGAGTCGATTTTCTTGGTAAGCCCGATCCGTTGGGTCCGTTTGGGGCCAAATCGATAGGGCAGGCTCCCGGCTGTCCGGTCCCTGCAGCGGTCGTAAATGCTATTTATCACGCCACGGGAGTGTGTTATCAGGAGTATCCAATCAATCCCGAAAAACTGCTCAGAATGCTGAAGGAGGCGCAATGCTCAATGACTTTTGCAGCCCGACTCAACTAGACAAGGTGCTTCAATTCGTTCGTCGACATGCGGATGCCATAATCCTGGGCGGCGGAACGGATTTGATGATTAAGATAAAGAACGGCAGATGTCAGCCAGTGCATGTGTTAAATATCTGCAATGTCAAAGAGCTGAAGCAAATAGTAGCCTCCGGCTCATACTATGAGATTGGCTCTGCAGTAACCTTTACGGAGTTGCTGGCCGACCGGAAACTCGGGATGCATTTCCCAGCTTTAGTTGACGCATGCATGCAAGTAGGGTCGAAACAAATCAGGAACAGGGCCACGATTGGCGGCAACATCTGCAATGCTTCGCCGGCGGCAGATGCTGCGCTGGCTTTGCTGGCCTTCGGCGCAGAGTTCGAAATCACGTCGGTCACCGGTGGCCACCGCATGGTTGAGAGCGAGCAATTTTTCACTGGCCCAGGCAAGACCATATTGCAACCGGGAGAGGTCCTGACCAAGATCCACCTTCCTATAAAAGAGCCGGTATTGAGCAAGTTTCTCAAAATCCGCCGGACCGCAGTGGATATAGCCATAGTTGGAGTCGCAGTAGTGCTCCGCCAGGATGAGGCCGGGCAGGTCAGCGAACACACGCGCATCGCTCTGGGCGCCGTGGCCCCCACTCCCGTGAATGCCAAACGGGCGGCGGGCATTCTTTGCGGCCACACGTTGACGCCAGATTTGATCGCGACGGCGGCTCGCACCGCAGTCGAAGAAATATCTCCGATAACCGACCACCGTGCCTCCAGAAATTATCGGTTAGAACTCGTTCGTGTGCTGGTCGAAGAGGCACTGCTGGGCTTCATGGACCAAGGATCAGCCATCCTGCGGCCGGCAAAGGCGGCGAATTAAATGAAAAAGACTGTTATCACCTTACATGTGAATGGCGTTAAGCGCGATGTATATGCGGATCCCTGTACGCCTCTCCTGGACATAATTAGGGGAGAGTTTAACCTTACAGGCACAAAGCATGGCTGCGGGGAGGGTGAGTGCGGGGCTTGTACAGTCATCATCGACGGAAAGGCTACCCTGGCCTGCATAACTCCAGTCGCTCAGGTTGAAGGCCAGGAAATCACAACCATCGAGAGCCTGGCTAAGAACGGTGAGCTGACTCCACTGCAACAGGCGTTTATCGATGAATGGGCTTTTCAGTGCGGCTTCTGTACTCCCGGAATGATCATGGCAGCCAAGGCCTTGTTGGATGAGAACCCCAAGCCTTCTGAAATGGAAATTCGCTCCGCTTTGGCGGGGAATCTGTGCCGCTGCACTGGCTACCACAAGATTATCCGAGCTGTGAATAAGGTGGCTGAATCGCAACAGGGAGAGGGCGTCTAATTAATCGCAGAGGCACGTCACAGCGGAAACAGTCGCGATGGAATGTTGACCAACGATTCCG